>NZ_CP071463.1:3300000-3588874 GCF_017352095.1 Natrinema longum | reverse complement strand
GGTGCCCGTCGAGTCGCGAGCGCAGCGTTTTCTGAGCCAGAAAAACCGGACCGCTTTTCATATCGATACCGGAACGAAGGAGTAGACCAGTGAGTGAGGAAACTGACCTGTCGACCCTGCTTTCGGTCCTCGACGACGACTACGCACGGGACATCCTCACCCACACGAGCGTCGAACCCATGTCTGCCAGTACACTGAGCGAACGGTGTGACGCCTCCCTGCCGACGATCTACCGGCGACTCGACCGTCTCGAGGAGTGTCACCTCGTCACCGAAGAAACGGAACTCGCACCGGACGGGAACCACTACAGCGTCTACAGTGCGAACCTCGACCGGCTCGAACTGTCACTGGAAGATGGGTCGTTCTCACTCGAGATGTCCTATCGTGAGGAAGACGTCGCCGACAAGTTCACTCGCATGTGGGAGGGGATGCGATGAGCCGGAGCGTCGTTCGGATCGGCGAAGCGACGCTCCTCGAGTTGTTGACCGTGGCGAGTCTCTTCCTCGTTGCCCTTTTCGGGACGATCATCGCGTACCAGGCCTACCGTGGCTACCGCCGCAACGACGCCACGTCGATGTTCTATCTCGCCGTCGGACTCCTCCTGTTGACGCTGTTCCCGTTCCTGATCAACGTCGTCATCACGACGGTCGTCGATCCGGAGCAAATCGTCATCGCACTGCTCGAGAACGTGAGTCGACTGTTGGGGCTGGTTTCGATCACCTATTCGCTGTACGGCCGCCATTGACCGGTGACGCCGTCGGCTGGAGGTCGCTGAAACGACAGCCCAGAACGAGGATTTCAGCCATCGTCGACCGATATCTGGCGACCGCGTCGGGCCGAAGCGATCTGAGAGACGCTGCATCTACTGGCACGGAACGAAGCCGAGTGACACAGTACGTCCCCGCACGAGGGGGAGATAGCGGGGACGCGTGAGGTGGGTGTCGCAACCCGGGATGATCGGATACGGAGTCGCGGGGGACCGCCAAGGCGTGCGGGGATGGCCTCTCTCGTCCCCCACGCTCCCCTTTCGGTGCTGTCGTATTAGTACCGGAACCGCGTTTTCTCGGTCGGAAAATCCGAAAGTGTCAGCCGGGAACGTCCGCAGGTTCTTTGCGAGTACCGCCGTAGGGGTCGCTATGCACTATCTCGTCGGAACGGATTCCGTCCACACGATGGCAGCGGCCTGTGATTATCTCGACGATCGGGCGACCGCCGAGGATACCGTTACCGTGATCGCCGCCGCGCCGGCCGACGATCCACCGGCGCGCCGAGATGGCCAGGAAGCGCTGAACGTCGCTCCCGTTCGGCTCGCCACCGTCGGCGAAGTCGAGACGGCGCTTCGATCGGGGCCCCCCGCCGAGACGCTCCGCGAGGCGGCGGCCGAGCACGAGGTCGACGAAATCGTCGTCGGGGCCCACAGCGGCGATCCCGAGGCGACGCGCGAACTGGGATCGACCGCGCGACGACTCCTCGCGGCTGCGAGCCGGCCGGTCGTCGTCGTTCCGATCCCCGATCTCTCCGGTTAGAACGGGAACAGCGAGTCGGCCTCGAGGTCGCGCTCGAGGAGTTCGATCTCGTGGCCGTCCTGGTCTTTCGTGAAGGCGTACATGTCGTCGCAGCTCTCGGGGTCGCGGTAGTCGGCAGCGTCGCGTTCCATGAGCTGCTCCCAGTCCTCGTGGAGGTCGTCGAGGCGGACACAGAGGTGCCCCCAGGCGTCGCCCATGTCGTACGTGCGGCCGTCGTAGTTGTAGGTGAGTTCGACGGCCATCGCCTCGTCGGCCGCGTCCCGTGGCTCGACGAAGTAGTTCGCGAAGGTGTCGGATTCCCAGCGGCGGGTCTCGTCGTACTCGAACTTGCGGGTCCAGAAGCCAAGCGCCTCGTCGGCGTCCTCGACGCGGATCATCGTGTGATCGAGCGACCAGAGCGCACCCTCCTCGCGCTGGACGATCTCGATCTCGTGGCCGTCGGGGTCTTTCACGAACGCGTAGCGACCGCCACAGGATTCGGGATCGCGGTAGTCCTCGACGCCCTCGTCCATCAGTTGCTGGTAGTAGCCCTCGAGTTCGCCCTCGGGGACCCGGACGGCGATGTGGCCCCAGGCGTCGCCCACCTCGGGCTCTTCGCCCTCGTTGTGGGTGATCTCGAGCATCGCACCGTCCTCGTGCATCTCCTCGGGACCGAGATAGACGATCGTGAAGCCGTCGCCCTCGTGGCGATCCTTCTCCTCGTACTCGAGGTGGGTCTGGTACCAGTCGAGCGATTCCTCGAGGTCGGCGACGCGGATCATGGTGTGGTCGAGCGTTCCGTCCATAGACAATCACTGGCCTGCAGACGGCAAAAATATGGCGGAGATGGCGGCCTAGTCGAGGTCTTCCGGGGCGGATCCCGGTTCGGCGTCCGGCGTGCGATCCGTGCGGTCGACATCGACCGAGGACGCCCTGGGAACGAGGCCCTTGCGCTGGGCATCCACTGCCGACAGTCCGTAGACGAGTCCGACCAGCAAGACGACTCCCAGCGGCAGGAACAACACGGGTGAGACGCCCAAGAAGCCATAGAGCGCGTAACAGACGATCACGACGAACAGAACGGTGCCGGCGTAGTAGAGTTGCGTACGGATGTGATCGATGAGATCGGCCCCGGTGAACGTCGCCGAGAGCACCGAGGTGTCGGAGATCGGCGACGAGTGATCCCCGAAGATCGCACCCGAGAACACCGCGCCGACCATCACCGGCATGAGTTCGAACGTGCCGGTGAGTTCGTAGGCGACGCGGATCGAGATCGGCGTGACGATACCCATCGTCGCCCACGACGACCCCATGGTGAACGCGACGAACGCGGAGACGAGCAACACGACGATCGGGAGGACGGCCGGTGAGACGACACCTTCCGCGATGCCGGCGACGTAGCTGCCCGTACCGAGTTCCTCGGCGACCGCACTGATCGACCAGGCGAGGACCAGAATCGTCACCGCGGTCAGCATGAGGGCGAACCCGTCGAGTACCGTCTCGACGCCGTCACCGAGATCGAAGAGGTCGTAGGCCAGTCCGAAGAGGATCAGGGTCGCGACCATCGCGAACGACCCCCAGACGAGCGCGGCGGCGAAGTCGCCGGCACCGACGACGTCGACCAGTACCTGCACGAGGCCGTCGTTGTCGACAGCCGTCTCGAGCGACGTCGGCGCACCCGCCTCGGCCTGGTCCGAGACCCACGTCTGATAGCCGGTCCAGAACGCACCCGAGAGCGTGACCGCGATCAACACGAGGATCGGCGCGAAGAACGTCCGGAGCATCGGCCGCTCCTCGATCGGTGCCCCCAGATCCTTCTCGACCTCCTGGAGGGGCTGGGCCTCGTCGCGGTTTACCTTCCCCGTCCGCCAGGATCGGTGTTCGGCGTCGAGCATCTCCCCGTAGTCACGCTGGGACAGGACGATGATGCCCACCATCACGATCGCCAGTAGCGAATACGTGTTGAACGGAATCGATCCGACGAACGTCTGGAACGCCCCCGGCGTGTCGGCCGCGGCGAGGGCGTACTCCTCGCTCTCGACGAGGGCGGTGTATCCCTCGTCGATCATCGACAGCTGGAACGCGACCCAACTCGAGAGCCCGATCGTCGCCACGGGCGCGGCCGTCGAGTCGACGATGTAGGAGAGCTTTTCCCGGGAGATGCGCATCCGATCGGAAATCTCGCGCATCGTACTGCCGACGATCGCCGTGTTGGCGTAATCGTCGAAAAACAGGAGCAGTCCCAGTATCCACGTCGCCGCTCCGGCGTTGCGCGGAGTCTCGAGGCGGTTCGTCGCCCAGTTTCCGACGGCGGTCGCACCGCCGAGTCGCCAGATGAGCGCGACGCCCGATCCCAGCAACAGGGTGAAGATCAGGATCTGTGCGTGAAACACGTCCGCGATCGACTCGGCGATCCAGTCGAACGTTTGTCCGATGCCGATACTCCCGGTTGCGATAACGCCGCCCGACCAGATCCCCAGGAACAGCGAAAGGATCGGCCGCCGCGTCCAGATCGCGAGGACGATCGCGAGCAACGGCGGGACGAGCGAGAGTGCGCCGAAATCAGCCATACCTACCTAGTCTTCGGGCAGTCGTATATTTTTCACCGTTCCGATGCAATTCGTGGCAAATGAGATACCAGATTTGGTTTAGATGTGTGGGAGAGACGGCTTCAAACTTTCAAAATCCTATAAATTCACATTTTTGAATGAGGATGGCTCTATGAAACAGTCCCAGAACGCGTGTCGGGACGATACGTATTCGCGACGGGACCGGATCGGCTACCGACGCAGAATCAGTTTCAACACGTCCTCGTCCTCGAGGACGTGATCCTTCCCGACCTGCTGTTGATCGTGGGCGGCGCTGGGACCGGTCACCCGCGCGAAGCGGAACCGCTCTTCCATCTCCCCGCCGAGTTTCTCGACGGCCTCGCCGACGGTGGTCCCCTGCTCGACGACGAGCGGTTCCTCCCAGTCGATGCCGCGACCGGGTTTGTCCATGTAGACGCGGATGAGCCCGAGTCGCTCCCAGATGCGGTCTTTGAGTACGTCGAGGCCTTTCTCCTCTTCGGCGCTGATGAAGGTAACCTCCTCGGGGTCGAGATCGCGCTGGCGCAACTGCTCGTCGACCGTCTCCTTGTAGTCGGGATCGATCAGGTCGACCTTGTTGACGCAGGTGATCGAGGGGATGTACTCCCGGTTCTCCATCAGGCCGTCGACCAGCCGGTCGATGGAGACGTTCTCCTGGAGGTTCAGATCGGCGTTGACGTAGCCGTGTTCGCGGAGGACGTCCTTGATCGTCTTCTCGTCTAAGTCCTGGTCGGTACTCGAGGTAATCTTGATGCCGTCTTTGATCTTCGGTCGGACCGTGACCTTCGGGGGCTCCTGGTCGACGCGGATGTTGATGTCGTAGAGTTCTTCCTGGAGCCGATCGTACTGCTCGATTTCGAACACCGAGAGCATGAAGATGATCAGGTCGGCGTTCCGAACGACTGCGAGCACCTGCTGGCCGCCGCCTTTGCCCGCCGCCGCGCCCTCGATCAGCCCCGGCACGTCCAGCAACTGGATGTTCGCACCGCGGTGGTTCAGCATGCCCGGATTGACGTCCAGAGTCGTGAACTCGTAGGAGCCGGTCTCGCTCTCGGCGTTGGTCAGCGAGTTCAGCAGGGAGGACTTGCCGACGCTCGGGAACCCGACCAGGGCGACGGTCGCGTCGCCGTGTTTCTCGACGGAGTAGCCGCCGCCACCGCCGGAGCCGGACTGCTGGTTCTCGAGTTTCTCCTTTTTCTCCGCGAGCTTGGACTTCAGCCGGCCGATGTGGGCCTCCGTCGACTTGTTGTAGGGCGTATTGGCGATTTCCTCCTCGATTGCCTCGATTTCATCCTCGAGCCCCATTTGTCCGTACACAACCGGTCGTGCCGAAAAACCCTTTCGAGACACGGGCTGAACGAACACGGCGCGACGACCCCGACCGAACGCGGGGCCGTTCGAACCGATCCAACTGCTCCGTCGCCGTCTCCCGACTCCACGTCGCTCTCCTGGCGTCGAACGGACACTCGTTCCCTCCGACGTGTTCGTCTCACTAACGTTGTATTAGCTATACCTTCCTGTAGGACGTATGATAGCACATGCGACGGCGAGAATACGTTACGGCGGTTGGCAGTACTGCGGGGGCCTTCGCAACCGCAGGGGTGGGTGCCGGCCAGACGGGTACTCTCGAGCGCGTGTGTCCGACGGAACGCGCGACGGCGGTTCGACCCGGCGACGATATCCTGTTCGAGGCCGCGGCGACCCCGCCGGTGGAGCCGCCGGCAACCGACTGGCGAGTGGACGGCACCGATGGCCACGACGTCGCGCCCAACGCTCCGTTCTATAGCTACACCGACATCACGGGTCATCCGGCCGCCTACGGTCGGTTCGACGAGACCGGAACGTACGACGTGACCCTCGTCGTCGACGGGACGACCCTCTCCTGGACGGTCGAGGTCACCGAGAACGCGCCGGCGGCACCGAGTATCGACGTGACGTGCGACCCGGGGCCGGACGCCACGGTGACCGTCCACGACGAGATCGAAGTGACTGCAGTCGCCGCCGACGACGGGGGGACGCTCTGCCGGCTCTTCTGGCAGGAAGGGCGCAACGCTACCTACGTCGACCGCACCGATCTGTCGGGGGCGACGGCGACGGTCACGTACGAGACGACCGGGGGGAACGCCATCTGGTTCATCGGCGAGTATCCGATGATGGCGTGGGTCGCCTGCCGCGACGGGCGGCTCTCGGCCGCTCGAACCGACGGCCCGTCGGTCACGGCGTTTCACGACGTCGCGATCACCGACACGAACGCACCGGTTCGTGCCGGCGACGATCTCGTCGTCGAGGCCGAAATCGAGCCCCAGGGGAGTTCCACGTATCACGCGTTCGTCGACGTCGAGACCGATCTGATCGTCGGCCACGATCCCACCCACGTCGACAGCGAGACGGTCGCCGTCTTCACGGGACAGCGCGAGTCCGTCCGTCTCGAGTTCACGACGGCCACCGTCCGCAACACGCAGACGTTCCCGGTCCGCGTCGAGACCGCCCACGCCGCCTCGGAGACCGACGTCACCGTCATCGGAACCGACGATACCGGTTCGCGGGGTCATCTCGAGGTGACCGGTCTCGAGACGAACGCGCCGGTGACGGGCGGGGAGCGCCTCGAGGCGACGGCGGCGCTCGCGAACACGGGCGACGGACCGGCCAGTCGCGAGGTCGAGTTCGTCGTCGGCCACGATCCGACGACGGTCGATACGGCGGACGTGGTCGTCGCCGCGGGCGAGACGGAGACGGTCTCGCTGGGCTACGAGACCTATCCCGTCAGGAACGACGACGAGTTCCCCGTCCGCGTGCGGACGGGCGACGACAGCGCCGTCCAGTCGGTGCTCGTTTACGGGCGAGACGACGGTGAGCAGGGGAACGCGACGGTCGCCGTGTCGATTACCGGGACGAACGCGCCGGTCACCGGCGGGGAGTGGCTCTCGGTAACTGCCGCCCTCGAGAACACGGGCACCGCGACCGGCACGCACGAAATCGAACTCGTCGTCGGCCACACGCCCGAGGTCGTCGATTCCACGAGCGTGCGTCTCGCGCCGGGTGAGACGGGTACCGTTTCACTGGGGTACGAAACCTACCCCGTCTCGACCGACGACACCTTCCCGGTCGTGATCCGGTCACCCCACGCGAGCGACAGCCGGACGGTGACGGTTTTCGGAACGGACTGAGTCCGCCCCCCTTACCACTCGGGGTGTGTCGGCGCGTCGAACCCACCGCGGACGAGCGGCTTCGCGATGTGTCGGCGGGCACACGGGGGCACCTCGTACCAGCCGCGCTCGAGGTCGCGCTCGAGGGGCCGCTCGGCTTTCCCCGCAGTCCCGGTCCCACACGATCGACACCGATAGCCCTGGTTCCGACCGGCGCTGTCCATCGTTCGCCCGCAGTCCGGACAGGTCGGCGTGACCTGCTCGGTCCGAACGAGATCGCGGACAGCGAACTTCTCGAGCTTGAGCGTCCCGTCGCTCACCTCGCCGCAGACGGACACGTGGTCGCCGACGCGGAGGCGTCGAACCCGATCCCGGAATCGTTTGGTCGGCTCGAAGGCGACACAGGGTAGCCCCTCGCTCGCTCCCTCTTGGGGTTCGTCCCCGGTCGCAGTCGGGGCCGCGAGCTCGACGAAGACGTGGCCGCCACGGCGCGTTTCGGGCTCGCTCACGACCCGGCCCTCGACCCGATAGGCGCGCCCGTCGTCGAGATCGCCGATCGAACCGTTCCGGAGGTGGGCGTCCGTCCCCTGGTTCGTCACGAACGACTGGGTCGTGGCGACGGGTTCGCTCTCGATGCGCTCGGCGACCGACCGGACCGCGTCCGGATCGTCGCCGCGGATTCCGTGCAGGATCGGACCGGGCGTGTGGGGGACGCAGACGGGTTCGTCCTCGCCGCGGTCGACCGTATCCCAGACTTCGGGGTAGCCCCACTCCGCCGCCTCGAAGACGCTCTCGGGGTCGACCTCGCGGGGCGTCCCCCAGCGGTCGGGCTCGCGGTAGGAGATGTACTCGTGGGTCCACTCCGCGAGGGCTGCCCAGGCACCGACGGCGGCCAGCGCGCCGATCCGACCGCGGCCGTTCCCCGCGTGCCACGATCGGTAGCCACAGCGTTCGACGAGGGCCCCGGCGTCGGCGGGCTTGAGACGGTCGCGGATCGCCGCCAGCGCGAATTGCCCGACGTCGCGGGGAATCGCACGCTCCTCGGCGGCGTGGTCGGCGACGACGAGCCCCGGATTCGTCCGCTCGTCCCCGGTTTCGGCCAGTTCCTCGAGCCGTTTGCGGGCGATCTCGAACGCGCGGTCGGGATCGCAGTCGGTGTGGATCGCCAGCGCGGCGTTCCCCCGCGTCTTGTACTCGATGGCGGGGTTGAGGCGAACGAGGAGGATTCGCTGGACCGACCACTCGCTTCGACGCAGTTGCTCGGCGATCTGCGCGGCGACGTACGTCGTACACATCCCGCGCTCGCGCGAGTCGGTATCGTCGAGGGCGACGACGGTCATTGACGGTGCTTGGCGGGGGAACGGGTAACCCCTTTCGGGAGCGGCCGATCTCTCGCGTTCGTCACTGAGCGGTGGGATCGTGGCGTTCGATCACGCCCCCGTTCGGCTCCTCCCCCCGTATGATATTAAAATTCAGAAAACATTTCAAACTGATACTCTATGCACCGCTCACAGTATGTTCCGCTGGTTACAGTCCAAACCGTTCCAACAACAGATCGTGATACTCGCGCTCGTTCTCGATCCGCTCGGGTTTACGACGGGCTATCTTCTGGCTCCGTCGCTCGATGTCGAACCGCTCGTGGGCGGGGTATACGGGTTGGTCGCAGCGAGCCTCCCGCTCTCGATGTGGGTTCTGCGCTACGCCAGCCAGTAGGGTGCTCAACCGGACGGGTGCCACGTACTCGAGGGCCGACCCGTCGATACAGCAGCGAGGTGTACGATCCTGGTGGTATCGCTCGCGGCGTCAGGGCATCGTCGAGCCGGAAAACCCGTATATAAGTATACCTCCGGTACGGCGGCCAATCGCGACACGGCACACGGATACCCTGGGGAAAACGTCTTATAGGAGGAATCGCTTACAACCCCGTATGTCCCGCTCCGCACTTGTCGGCAACGTGACCGCGATGTTAGAGGACGCGGGATTCGCGGTAAGCGATCGGTGTGCGATCCGACCGAAGAGCTTCGATATCGCCGCGCGCCGCGGCGAGGACCTCATCCTCGTCAAGATCCTCGCGAACATCGACGCGTTCAACGAGGCGACGGGCCACGAGATGCGCCGGCTGGGCACCTATCTGGGGGCGACGCCGCTGGTCATCGGCCTGCGCAGTCGCGACGAGGACCTCAAACCCGACGTCGTCTACTTCCGACACGGCGTCCCCGTGTTCAGCCCCGATACGGCGTACAACCTGTTCATCGAGGAGGTCCCGCCGCTGATCTACGCCGCACCAGGCGGCCTCTACGTCAACATCGACGGTGACCTGCTGGCCGACGAACGCGAGGACCGCGACTGGAGTCTCGGCCAACTCGCCAGCGAACTCGGCGTCTCCCGACGAACCGTTTCGAAGTACGAAGACGGGATGAACGCCTCCGTCGAGGTCGCGATGGACCTCGAGGAACTGTTCGAGGCCCCCCTGACGAGCCCCGTCGACGTCCTCGAGGGGGCCGAGGACGTTCACGAGAGCGAGGCGACGCCGGACGACCCCGAGGCGGATCCGGACGACGAACAGGTGGTCGCCGTCCTCACGCGGGCCGGGTACAGCGTTCATCCGACGGCCCGATCGCCGTTTACGGCCGTCAGCGAGGACGAAGACGACAGCGACATCGTCCTCACCGGCCACTCGAAGTTTACCAAGGCGGCGGAGAAACGCGCCCGAATCATGAGTTCGATCGGGCAGGTCACGCGCACGCGATCCGTCTACGTCGTCGATCGGGCGAAACAGGACTCCGTCGACGGTACTGCGCTGGTCGAGCGCGACGAACTCGCGAAGCTCCGGAACGCGGCCGAACTTCGGGACGTCATCCGGGAGCGCTCCGAATACGAAGAGGCGGCCTGATCGCGTTCACTGGATTCTCCGTCTCGTTTCGATGGCTACTGTAGACGAGCGGTGAGCGTCGGTATCGGAACTCGCCGTCTCAGACGGTCTCCTGTCCGTCAGCGCCGGCGGGACCGGGACCGCCCTGCGGTCCCACCGGGAGATCGGGACGGCAAACCGTCTCAGGCGTACGTCTCCTCGAGATACTCGACGATGTCGTCGCTCTCGTTCATGCCTTCGACGCCGTTTGCCTCGTCGTTGATGACCGGGACGCCGGTCTGACCGCTGACGTTCTCGACTTCGGTGCGCTCGCCGTGGGAGCGAGGCACCTCGATGACGTCGTACTCGAGTTCGAGTTCGTCGAGTTTCGATCGGACCTTCGCACAGTACGGACAGCCGGGGAGTTCGTACAGCGTGATGTCTGCCATACGAGGCTAGTGCCGCGGAAGACGTATCAGGTCACCGGTCGACAGAGCGGTTGCCGGGACCGCGGTCGTCGACGGAGGAGGGTCAAACCGGCAGAGGAGCGTTTGGAACGGCACCCGGCGGTTGCCGTCAGAACGAGACCATGCCGGCGTCGACGGCAAAGTAGACGACGAAGTAGAGGATGAAGGTGACCGCGAGCGCCCACTGACCGGCCGACACGTCGTCGGCTTCGCCCATGGCACCTTTGACGAGCGGATAGCTCATGATGCCGGCCGCGAGTCCGTTCGAAATCGACGCAGTCATCGGCATGACCGTGATCGTCAGCCCGCCGGCGATCGCCCAGGCCGGATGCTGCCAGTCGATGTCGGTGACGCCCTGGAGCATGATGATGCCGACGACGACCAGCGCGAGGTAGGACGCGTACTGCGGGATGGCACTGATTACCGGAACGAGGAGCAAGGAGAGCAAGAAGAGGAGGCCGACGACCAGCGCCGTGAACCCGGTCCGCCCCCCTTCCTCGACGCCAGTCGAGGACTCGATGAACGTCGTCACCGTCGACGTTCCGATCATCGCCCCGACCGTGGTGCCGATCGCGTCAGCCATCAGCGGTTTTTCGATCTCGGGGAGGTTGCCGTCTTCGTCGAGGAAGCCGCCGATCTGCGAGACGCCGATGAGGGTCCCGGCCGTGTCGAAGAAATCGACGAAGAAGAACGTGAAGACCACCAGAACGAAGACGAGCGGATCCTCCGTGATCATCCCGAGGCCGTCGATGAAGCCGGCGACCAGCGGCGTGAAGTCGTACTGGACGCTCGCGACCAGACTCAGGACGCCCTCCTCGGTGACCTGCTCGTAGCTTCCGGGCGGAGTGAGCGTCCCCGGGGAGACGACGCCGACGACCGTCAACGCCCAACCGGCGACGGCGGTCGCGACGATCCCGATGACGATCGAGCCGCGAATCCCGCGGGCGTGCAAGATGAGCATCAACGCGAGCCCGGCGACCGAGAGCGCGGCGACGGCGCTCGTCGCGACGTTACCCAGACTGACGAGCGTCTCCGGATCGTCGACGACGATCTGCATCTCCTGAAGGCCCAAGAAGAGCAGGTAGACGCCGATCCCGGCACCCACTGCGAACTTGACCGGTTCGGGGAACAGTTCGATGATGTACCGTCGCGCACCGACCGCGGTCAGGAGAATGAAGACGACACCCTCGACGAAGACGGCGGCGAGCGCGACCTGCCACGGGACGCCGAGCCCGAGGACGACCGTGTACGCGAAAAACGCGTTCAGTCCCATCCCCGGTGCGAGGCCGAACGGCCTGTTCGCCCAGAACGCCATCACGAAGATCGCGGCCGCCGACGCGAGGATCGTCGCGACGGTAATCATCTGCGTGACCTCGCCGGAGTCGTAGCCCTCGAGCGCGATCGCCTCGCCGAGAATTGCCGGATTGACGACGATGATGTACGACATGGCCAGGAACGTCGTCAGTCCCGCGATCGTTTCCGTCTCGAGATCGGTATCGTGGTCGTCGAATCCGAAGAACGCTGCGAGTGCCCCCATATTGGATGTCCGAGCATAACCATACCGATTAGTTAAGCGTTCTTGTCCGGATCGACGAGAATCTATACACGCTTGTGGATAGGTGCCGGACGAGGCGTCGAATTCCGCCCCTCGAGTACTCGTTCCGGGCCGTCAGGGTCATGAGTCGCGAGGAGTGGTGGCCGGACCAACGTATTTGACCTCGGAGCGCGTACCACGCTCCCATGAGGTTTGTCATCGTGGGTTATGGTCGGGTCGGCTCGCGGACGGCAACGATTCTCGCCGAGGAGGGCCACGAGGTCGTCATCGTCGACAACGACGTCGACCGTATCGACCGTGCCAGCAACGACGGGCTCGAGACGGTCCGTGGTGACGGATCGGACGAGGACGTACTCGTCGACGCCGGGATCGAAACCGCCGACGCGATCGGCGCGTTCACGCCGGATCTCAACGCCAACTTCGCGGCCTGTATGGTCGGGACTCACCACGGCTGTCGGACCGTCCTGCGGATCGACGAGGACTACCGCGAGGACATCTACGAGAAGTACGCCGAGGAGGTCGACGAGATCATTTACCCCGAGCGGCTGGGCGCTGCGGGTGCGAAGACAGCCCTGCTCGGCGGCGATTTCAACGTCGTCGCCGACCTCGCTGCGAACCTCCAGTTGACCGTCCTCGAGATCCAGGCGGGGTCGCCGGCGGTCGGGAAACGAATGAGCGAACTCGAACTCCCCGAGACTGCACGGATCTACGCCCACGGTCGCGCACGCGAACCGCTGACGATTCCGCTTCCGGGTACCGAGCTCGAGGTCGGTGACGAGGTCGCGGTCATCACCGAAACCGATCGGTCGGACGCGGTTCGATCGGCGTTGTTGCCCGCGAACGCCTGAGGACGAACGGTCCCGGTCGCCAACAGGGACACTCCTCGGCGGACCGATCGTCGATTCGAATGGGGAGGGGGAGGGGGAGAGGAACGGGAGCAGGCGCGCGGCGGCGGGATGGGGGGAAGGAAACCGCCACGCGCCTGTTCGTTTCGTCGTCCCGGTACCAAATAAAACCGCGTCAGACGACCGCCCGACGGAAGTCGGACGCACCTCCCTCGCCGTTCAGTTTTCCGTTTCGGACGCCGCCTCGGGTCGGAAGACGAGGACGTTCTGGTGGACCATCGAGGGGACGAAGGAGAAGGGGTAGCCGTAGACGTGCAGGTCCTTCGTCGGATCGTACCAGATCTGGTTCGCCGCGAGCGTCAACGGTGCCGTCGATTCGATCGCCCGCGCGAGATCCGCCGAGAGGAACTCGTAGGACTGGTCGCGGTACATGTCACCGATGAAGACGACGACGTGGCCGTCCGGCGCGACGGCGTCCGTAAACCGGTCGAACGTGGTCGCCATATCGGCCAGCCAGTCGGCTTTCGTCCGGCGATCGTCGATCCCCTCGTCCGCATCGACGGCAGCCTCGTCGGTCGTCGCGCCGCCGAACGACCCCAGTTTGCTCTCTCGAGTCGCCCGCTCGTTGCGCGTCTGCTCGCGTTCGTCCATGTCCCAGTAGGGAACGTCGGTCAACAGGAGGTCGACGGACTCGTCAGGCACGTCGTCGATCAGATCGACACAATCGCCGTGTCGCATGTCCTGTTCGGCGAGCGGTGGCTCGCCACGTGCCCGGCGCTCCTCGTTTTCCGCCTCGAGGACCTCCCGGTAGATCTCGATCCAGCGCTCCGTGCGCTCGAAGCCGATCGCCTCCCGGAGGCCGGTGCCGTCGTGTTCGCAGAAACTCGCGCCGAGCAGGGTCCCGCCGACGCCCGCGAACGGATCGAGGACGGTGTCGCCGGCTTTGCTGAACCGGCCGATCAGCTCCGCACAGAGTCGCGGCGGTTTCTGGCCGCCGTGTTCGCTGCGCAGGTCGTGCTGGACGGCGGGTGGGTACCCCTCCGCGATCACGGACTTCGTGGCGTACTTCCACTCCTTGCCCGTGAGGTCGTTCACTCGATTGCGCTCGTCGTAGATCCCGCGTCCCTCCACGTAGCGCTGGTGGTCGGCCAGGTCGTCGGTATCGATCACCTCGCCGTCCTCCACCGGCAGGGACTCCTCCCGTGCACGGTCGGCGTCGAACGCGCCGTCGTCGTCCGTGAACAGGCGGCTCTGGCGGTGTCGATCCCCGTCGTCTGCCATACCTCGTGTGCTCACGCCGGTCGCATAAACGCTTGTTCTCCGGCCGCCCGGCGCGGGTCGGCCGCCGTTTCCGGTTGCCCGCCGTTTTTGACGCTTCCCTGCGAAAGTCCCTGCTATCGATGGTACTCGTGGGAGACGTCGTCCTGCTCGGTGTTGCCGTCGTTGCCCTGTGGATCGGTGCGCGGTCGCTCGTCACCGGCGCTTCGAGACTCGCCAGCGCGGCCGGCGTGTCCGCGCTCGTGATCGGCCTCACCGTCGTCGCCTTCGGAACCTCCGCGCCCGAGGTCGTCGTTTCGACCGGAGCCGCGCTCGAGGGCCGAGGTGACGTCTCGGTCGGAAACGTGGTCGGTTCGAACGTCTTCAATCTCGGCGTGATCCTCGGACTCGTCGCCGTTATCGCACCGTTTCGTGTGACGGAGACGCTCCTCCGCCGCGACGCGCTCGCGATGGCCGCGGCGACGGTCGTCGCGGCTGCCGTCCTCGTCGACGGCGTCGCGTCGCGGCTCGACGGGGCGGTCCTCCTCGTGGTGCTGAGTTGCTATCTCGGTGTGCTCTGGATCGCGATTCGACGGGAAAACGACGGTGCCGGCGGAAGATCCGGGTCGGCCGATGGATCGATGGCCGTTCCCGACGCCCGCGATCGAACCGAGGTCCGATTCGGTCTCGAGGGCGGACGCGTCCTCGCCGGTCTCGTTCTCGTCATCGTCGGGGGGCGCGTGCTGGTCGAGTCGGCGGTCGGGCTCGCGCTCGCTGCCGGTGTCTCGGAGTGGGCGATCGGTGCGACCGTCGTCGCGGCCGGCACCTCGATTCCGGAACTCGTGACCTCCGTCGTGGCCGCCCGTCGCGGCGACACGGAAATCGCCGCCGGGAACGTCGTCGGCTCGAACGTCTTCAACGTCCTCGGCGTGTTGGGAATCGCCGCGTTCACCCGACCGCTGACCGTCGATCCCGCCGTCTTCGTCGCGCTGACGTGGCTGGGCGTGCTGACCGCGTTCGCGACGGTCGTGCTCGCGACCGGACGACGAGTGACCAGACTCGAGGGCGTTGTTCTCGTGATCCTCGGTGCGGGTTATTCGATCGTGAGTCTGGGAGGCTGATACGATCCCCTGTCCGTCAGTGCCGGTGGGATCAGGACCGCCCTGCGGTCCCACCGGGACATCGGGACAACAAATCGTATGAGCCGACGGCCAGGAGAGCGACCGACGGCGAGCCGTCGTAAGAACCCGGTGACGCGAGTGTTAGCGAGACCATTTGTATCCAGCCACCCTCCGTTCGCGTATGAACATGCTCGTCGACGGCGAGTGGCGAACCGACGCCTACGAGTCGACTGACGACGACGGCTCGTTCGAACGGCAGACGACTCCCTTCCGGGACGAAATCCGGGACGATCCCGACGCCCGGTTCCAGCCGGAGGCCGGCCGGTACCACCTCTACGTCTCGTACGCGTGCCCCTGGGCCCACCGAACGCTCGTGACGCGGGCGCTGCTGGGACTCGAGGACGCGATTTCCGTCTCGATCGTCGATCCCTACCGCGGCGAGGACGGCTGGCAGTTCACGCCGGAGAAGGAGGGCTGTACGCGCGATCACGTCCGCGACGCCGACTACTTGCGGGAACTGTACGTGGCGGCGGATCCCGACGCCACCTGCCGCGTGACGGTCCCCGTCCTCTGGGACAAACGCGAGGAGACCATCGTGAACAACGAGTCCGCGGAGATCATGCGGATGCTCGACACCGAATTCGGGATCGTCGCCTCGCGGGACGTGGACCTCTATCCCGAGGGGTACCAGGACGACGTCGACCGGATCATCGACGAGATCTACGAGCCGATCAACAACGGCGTCTACCGCGCCGGCTTCGCCACGAAGCAGGGGCCCTACGACGAGGCCGTCGACGACCTCTTTTCGGCGCTCGACCGCTGGGACGAGGTGCTGGCCGACCAGCGCTACCTCGTCGGCGACCGGCTGACCGAAGCGGATATCGCGATGTTCACGACGCTCGTTCGATTCGACAACGTCTACCACACACACTTCATGTGTAACGTCCAGTACGTCCGCGAGTACGAGAACCTCTGGCCGTACCTACGGGATCTGTATCAGACGGGCGTCGCCGACCGACGGGAGGGGACGCCAGACGAGCGAACGGGGACCGAAGGGACCCGTGAAACCGTCGTCGCCCGGACGGTGAACATGGATCACATCAAGGAACACTACTACACGACCCACCCCGACGTGAACCCACACCGGATCGTCGCCCGCGGGCCCGACCTGGACTTCGAGGCCGCCCACGACCGCGACGAACTCCCCGGCGGCCCGCCGTCGGACCTCGTTCGGGCGACCAGTGCCGACGACTAGCCGAGAAAAAGGGCCTTACGATTCCGCCGTCGTCTGGTCCGCCTCGGTTCCACCGGCAGCGTCGACGCCTTCGGCGTCGGGCTCTTCGGCCTCTGCCGCCGCAGCTTCGGCAGCCTCGGTCTCGGCCGCTTCGAGACGGTCAGATCGACTCCGACCGGATTCGCGACGCCAGTCCTCGAAGCTGTGTTCGATTTCTTCGTCCGCGACGAACACCTTCCAAAGAACCCACGCGACGGCGATGACGGGAAGCAACGGGAGCAAGACGACCGCGAGTATCGCGGCCATGATATAACCGAACAGGGACATCTGGGTGTTCGGCCCGTAGCCCGTCGACTCGGACACCTTGACTGACATGCGTGTGGGGTACGAACGTGTCGGTATTCCGTCTTTCGATCCCGCGAGTGGTCGCGGGACCGCGGACACCTCCTCCGTCTCCGTTCGATCAGCCCCCCCGTGCGACAGAGCGGAGACGACGAGCCCTTACAGCTCGTAGTGGTCTTCGATTGTGAACGTCTCGTCGGGTTCCGGGACCCCGAATTCGGACTGATGAACGATCGCGGCCGACGTGTCGATCCCGTGGATGCCGTATTCGTACTCCGGTCCGCGCCGCACGAGCGGGTCCCCGAACGCCTCGAGTCGCGGTCCGTACTCCGACTCCAGAGTCTCGAGCGTCGCTCGGTCGACGACGATCCACTTGAACGACCCGCTCCCTTCGTCGAGGAGCAACATTCGCACGCCGATCGCAGCGAGAACGGTGTCGTTCAGTGCCGTCCCGAGCGCTCGGAACATGTTACTCGGCTGCGCTCCGTCAGTCGGTGGGTAGCGAAACGCGGCCGTCGCAACGGGTTCGTCCGTCTCGTCGACCACCACCAGTCTGAACGCCCTGGGATGATCCGGGTGTTCGGGCTCGATCCACTCGTCGGCCCCGATGCTCCGGAACTCGAACCCGTATCCGAACTCGGCGAGCGCCTCGTTCAGCAGGAACTCGAGGTTGCGTTTGTGGTGGTACGTGTGGTCCGTCACGACTCCCCTGGGGCTCCCGCTGAGCACGTCCTGTATCGTCCCCGTTTTCGCGGATCGTGGACCGCTGTCGGATCCGAGTCGCCAGACTGCGTCCCGTGAGAAGCGACGGCGTTCGTCGCATCGGGTATCGAATCGGGGGCTTCGATCGCGCCGTCGACGATCTCCTCGTCGGAGAGGCCGAACTGATGGAGGACGTCGACGACGTCCGCTGCAGCGGCGATCGCTTCGTCGGGTGGCGACTCGCGGCTCATGCAGTTACCACTCTGTCACGGACGCATATTCGTTCTGGTAAGTTGATACGCGTCCGCAGGTCCGGCTGTCGACGGATCGCGGGATCAGGCCGTCTCGAGGCCGTCCCGACCGTCCGACTCGTCGCGCAGGACGGCTTCGGCGTCGTCTCGCGGTCGATACCCGAGGTCGCGCATGGTTTCGGCGAGCGAGAGGAACCGTTCGGCGTTGTCCGAGATGCCGTGTGCGATCAGGGGCGATCCCTCGAGCGTCGCCGTCGCGGCCGCGTCGAGCAGCCGTCGGCAGTCGCCGGGACTGAGCCACATCGCGCGGGCGTAGCGCTCGCCGGCACCGTCGCGGTCCCGACACTCCTGGCGGAGTTCCTCGCGGGTGAGCAGCCAGCCGATCCGCAGGTTCACGACCTCGAGCCCGTGTCGGTTCGCGTAGTACGATCCCATCGCCTCGCCGAAGACCTTCGTGACGCCGTAGTAGGTGTCGGGGTCCGTCGGATCCTCGGGACGAACGATCTCGGGGTTGCCGACCGTCGACTCCGGCCGGATCCCCGAGACGGTGTTTTTCATGTTGACCGCGTGGTTCGAACTCGCGAAGATCACGCGCTCGAGGTCGTTCTCCGCCGCGGCCTCGAGGGCGTTGTAGACGCCGTCGACGTTCGGCCCTCGCACCTCGTCCCACTCCGCTCGCGGCGAGGGGTTGGCCGCGAGGTGGAGCAGGACGTCCTGGCCCTCGAGGGCGTCCACGAACGCCTCGCGCTCGGTGATCTCGAGGATCTCCGTCTCGAGATCCGGGGTCTCGTGGTGGGAAAAGAGCGTGAGTTCGTGGTCGTCGGGAAACGCGTCGATGGCCTCCCGACCGACGTTGCCCGCCGCACCGGTGATCGCGATCCGTGTCATACCGATTCGACAGCAGCGGGGCAGAAATAGGTCGGGGCAGCGTCTCCTTGCCTCGTCGTGAGTCAGTCAGTTCCAGCGTCGCGCGACCCTACGGTTCGACGACGATCTTGCCGACGCTCTCGCGTTCTTGCATCGCCGCGAAGGCCTCGTCCGTGTCTGCGAGCGCGTACGTCCGGTCGATTTCGGGTGCCAACTCGCCGTCTGTGGTGAGTTCGACGAGCCGCCGGAGGTCGTCCTGGGTACCCATCGTGGAGCCGACGACGCGCTTGTGGCCAAGGAAGAGGTTCGTGACGTCGATCGTCGACTCGTTGCCGGCCGTGCGGCCGCAGATCGCCATCGTGCCGCCACGGCGCAGTACCGACTGGCCGAGTCGGGTGAACTCGCCGCCGAGATGGTTGATCACCGCGTCCGGCGTGCCGATCGCCTCGACGCCGTCTCGGATCTCGTCGATCGCCGTCGATTCGATGCCGTGATCGAGGCCGAGGTCGCGGACGCGCTCGAGTTTCGCCGCCGAAGAAGACGTGCCGACGGTCTCGGCACCGAAAACGGATGCGAGTTGGACCGTCGCGACGCCGACGCCGCCGGTCGCGCCGGGGACGAAGACCAGGTCGCCGGGGCCGACCTCGGCCCGCCGGAGCATGTGAAACGCGGTCATGTACGCCGTCGGGATCGCGGCGGCGGTCGTCGCGTCGACGTCGTCGGGCAGCGGAACGAGCCGGTCGCCCCGCACGCAGGCGGTCTCCGCGAGGCCGCCGTGAAACAGTGCGAATCGCTCACACATGTTCTCGGGCCCCTCCCGACAGAACCGACAGGAACCACAGGTCTCGTTCGGACAGAGGACGACCCTGTCGCCGGGCTCGACGCCTCGAACGTCCTCGCCCACCTCGCTCACGACGCCGGCCACGTCCAGCCCCGTGACGAAGGGCAAGTCGTCGGCGTCGACCATCGCCGAGTCCCCCTCGAGGATCCAGAGGTCGTGGCGGTTGATGGCACAGGCCGTCACGTCGACCAGCGCCTCGCCGGGGCCGGGCTCGGGGTCGGGCCGGTCGATCGTACTCACTCCCTCGGGGCCGCTCAGGTCGGTGAAGGCTGCGGCTCGCATTGGGGTTGCGTCGGCCTCGAGGGTAAAGACCCTAGGGAAGCCGGCACTGGAGGGACTTGCGACCGTCCGGCCCAGTCCTTTTTCGCGGCGAGCACGATGTCTACCCGTGACGGAGCCCACCACGTGGGACGTCGAACTTCGCGTGCCCGACGACGCCGACCTGGCCCTCGCCGGCGAGTCCCGGACGCTCGAAGTCCGCGCCGACCAGTCGATCCTCGCGGCGGCCCGCGCGGCGGGCATCTGGCTCTCGGCGGACTGCCAGCAGGGGTGGTGTATCACCTGCGGCGCGAAACTCCTCTCAGGCGAGGTCGATCACAGTCAGGCCAAGCGGTACTACCCGGAAGACGAGGCGGCGAACTTCGTCCTCACCTGCGTCGCGCGTCCCCGCGCCGATTGCGTCATCGAAGTCGAACGGTACGGCGAACTGCTCCAGCATCGGGCCGACCACGACAGGCCGCCGGGGCGGTCGAAACTCGGCTAGGGACGGAGCGCGTCGCGGGGACGGTCCCGGCAACTGCCGTCCGAACGTTTTCCGGTCCCGTGACCTACGGAGTCGATATGTCCGGGCCCCAGTTCACGGGCATCCTGCTCTACGACGGCGACTGTCCGTTCTGCTCGGCCGTCTCGACCGCGATACGCCGACTCGAGTCCGTCGGCGTCGTTCCGTGGGACGATCCGGTCGCACGGGCGTTCCTCGAGGCCCAGTTCGGCGAGACACCGTTCGCGCTGTTTTTCGTCGATATCGATTCCGAGACGGTCTGGGCGGGTCGGGCCGCGGCGACCGAACTGTGTGAGCGCGCCGGTATGCCGGTCCTCGTCCAGGACATCGTCGACGAGACCTACGAGCGGTTCGCGGACGCGGTGCAGTCCGTCTCTGGAACTGACCGCGAGATCGATCCCTATCACGACGCGTATCCGCTGGCCGACGACGCCGCGGCGCTGGTCGACGAGCTGGCGGCCAACGGGAATCGGACGCACGTGCCGAACGCCTGACCGCGGCACCCGAATAGCGGGCCGCCGAGGCTTCGAGCCGTCCGCTCGGGGCCTCGATCACTGCACGTCGATCGTGCCACGCATCGACTCGGGATGGACCTGACAGTAGTATTCGGCCATCTCGGCCGACGCCGTCACCGTGACCGACTGCGTCGTGCCTTCCTCGCTCATGAAATCCGAGGCGAGCAGCTCCTCGCCGCTCTCGTCTTCGATGGCGACGTTGTGCTGCAGGCCGTCGCCGTTCTCCCAGACGAGGACGTACTCGGCTCCCTCCTCGAGCGTCAGGGTCGGGTTTTCCGTCCCCGAGATTTCGTCTGGAGCTTCTCCTTGCCATCCCGACGTTTCACCGACGAGTCGGATGTCGGCTTCCGCGTCGGCCTCGCCGTTCTCCTCGGTCTCCCCGTCGTCAGCCCCGGGGAACTCCCAGTCCGCGAACGGCCCCTCGACGATCTCGTCTTGTTCCCACATCGCGTGGATGAACGGTTGCGTGTCGCCGTTCGGAAGCTCGAACGCGGTCGGGACCGATCGGACACCGGGCCGTCGGGCGTCGGCCTGATCGGCAGGACCACACCGTGAGTGTGATGGAGCTGTCCCGCGATGGTGTTCCCCGACTCGAGTGGCAGTTCCTCGTCGAGGACCATCCGGTAGCGCTCGTCGCGCACCGTCTGGGTCGTCATGAAGTGGACGACGCGGAACCCCTCCTCGGTCGCCAACTCGCCGTTGACGTGGAGGTTTCCGACGCCCCAGGAGGCAGCGTAGGTGTACACGTTCGGAAACAGCGGCGAGCCGGTTCCCGTAATCCCGTGGAGCGTGCGGTCCATCACGACGCCACCGCCGGTCTCGTACCCTGGGATCGGCGGTTGGATGACGTGATCGTGTTCGATTTCGTACTCGTTGCCCGCCGGGTCGGTGAACTGCGCGTCGAGGTCGATCGTATCCGACGTCTCTCCGGGCGATCCCGGAAGGTCGTACGGCTGTCGGTCCCCGTAGGTGATCTCGACGGAGCCGCTCGTCACTTCGGCCTCGTCGCTGTACAGCGTGGGTTCGGTCAGTCGCTGCTGGGCGATCGAATCCTCGTCCGCGTCCTCGATCGGGTCGCGAGTCTCGTCCGGTGCAGCGACGAGGAACGGAAGGTCCTCCAGCAGTTGCGGAACGGACTCCCCGAGGGGCGAGGGGAACTGTTCGGCTTGCTCGATCCGTGCCTCGAGCAGGTCGGTCCCGTTTCGCGGGTTCTCTTCGGTCCCGAACACCATCGGGCTCAATCGCCGCTCGCCGGGACGCACCCAGTAAAACGCGTTCTCCGGCGCTTGCCGCACGGTCGCCGTCGCTACGGACTCGTCACCGTCGTCACCCCCGGATCCGTCGCCGTTTCCACGATGGTCTTCGGTCGCGCCGACGCCGTATGCGCTCGCGACGCCGCCGATCGATACAGCCGCCCCCAGTTCGAGGAACCGCCGTCGTGATGACGCCATACGCGACGGACACCGAGGATGCCGATAAAGGACGTCCCGGTGGTGTATGCTGGCCGAATAGCCATCGATCACGAAAGTGAGAGCGCCCCAAAATGCACGTCGAACGACACGTCACGGGTCGTGAGTGACGAACGAAGCCAACTCCCACGAGCTGACATCGTGCCGAGTCGCTAGTCCGGATTTGCCTCGGGTAGGGCCCGACGTCCCCGCGGGGGAACGAGGTAGTTCGCCCGGCTCCGGACGGTGAGATACTGGAGGATACCGTTGTTCGTCCGCGAACTGACCGAGCCCTCCGTCAGGTCGGTGCCAGTCATCTCCCGTCGCGTTGTGACGAAGTCGGCGATCGAGCGCTGCAGGGAGAGGAAGTGGACGGCCGCCTGACCGTCGTCGGTCGAGTCGAAGTCCCGCCGCAGGATGATCGGCTCGCCGTCCTCGCGGGCGCGAGCGGCCTTCTGTGCGTGACCGACCGTTCCCTCGTTTCGCGCGTCGTCGGCTGCGCTCCCGCCGACCTCGGCGACCCGGCTCGAGTCCCCGAGATTGTCGCCGGCACCCTCCACGAGGTCGTCTTCGGCGTGGGTCGGCGAGAACATCTTGGCGACGCGCTGGTCGCGGCTGTCCTGTTCGTACCACTGGTGGAGGTGCAACTGGATCTTCGAGAGGTGGATCGTCGTCCCGCCCGCGAAGGGGCCGTCCCGGATCGTTACCCGATCTTCGCTCGCCTGTGTCTTCCTGAACCCCGATTTGAACCCCATGAACATCGGGGCATCCTCCGGGACGGGCTCGCCGTCCGGAATGCCGCTGACGCCCGACTGGCGCTCCGCCGGGAGGCCGGGGCCGATGAATCCCGTTCGTCGCTCTGCGACGTCGAAGATGCCGTCGAACGTGTCCTCGACCGTGATGCCGTTGAGGTCGTCGAGTTCGCCCTTCAGGGCCTCTTCGACGCTCAGCGTGACGTGGCCGTGGTCGCTGGCGAGGTGGAGCAAGGCGTCGTACTCGTCGAGCCGGGGGTCCTCGATCGGGGCGAGCGCTTCGGGGGCGGGGAGGTCGACGCTCTCCGGAAGCTCCTCGTCGAACCGGTCGAAGTACGTCGGGCCGTAGCCGATCGTGAACGCCAGCCCGTCGTTTCCACGCTCGTACGCGCGTTCGAGGGTTCGGAACGCGGCCTCGAGCCGCTCGCGTTCGCCGTCGGCGGCTGCCGGGCCGTCCCCGACGTACTCGAGACCGAGCAGGAGGTGGTGCTCGGGCGGTTCGACGTTGCCGTGGTCGTCCGTCGCGAGGAAGTCGTTCCAGGCGTGTTGGCGGTCGGGAAGCTCCTCGGGAGCGCGCGTTGCCTGTGGGACGTCCTCGGTCTCTTCGCGCTGGAGGCAGGCAGCGAGTGCGCTCGCACCACCGATGGCGACGGCGCTGCGGACGAACGCACGACGCGACAGTCCGCGGTCCGAACCGTTCATACACGACCCTCAGGGGGTGACGAGTAAGGATATTGCGGTTACACCGATCGGAACGGTAGCAGTTGCAAGCAAAGATTGATGCCTCGAGTGCTGGGAGTGGACCGGTGAATGTCCGACGAGAAACCACACGCGGCAGGCGACGTCGATGCAGGAGACACGAGCGAGCGCGTCGGCATGGCCGTCCTTCGCGAGCGCGGGCTCGACCCCGAGGAACTGCGCGAGAAACTGATCGACGCGATCGGTGCCGAGTTCACGACGTACTACTACTATACGAACCTCCGAATGCACCTCGCCGGACACGAGGATTACAAGGAGATCACCGAGGACGCCCGCCTCGAGGACCGGGCGCACTTCGAACTGGTCGCGCCCCGGGTGTACGAACTCGGCGGTGCTCTCCCCAACGACATTCGGGACTTCGCCGATCGGGCCTCCTGTCCCGACGCCGAGGTCCCGACCCCGATGGCCGGCGACGGGAGCTTCGACACCGAGTCGCTCGACGCCGAGGGCATCCTCGAGGTGCTGCTCGAGGCCGAACGCTGTGCGATCCGGACGTGGTCGGAGATCTGCGATATGACCCACGGGAAAGACCCTCGGACCTACGACATGGCCTCGCGCATCCTGCAGGAGGAGATCGAACACGAGGCGTGGTTCGTCGAACTCCTCTCGATGGAGCGGGACGGCGAGATCAACCCGGCGGGTCACTTCGTCCGGGGCGAACCCGGCGACGCGCCGCTCTCGACGAACCGGCGGTTCAACGACAGCGCGTGAGCAACCCGGCGGTCCGAATCGATCGAGAATCGGGGCCGAGCCCCGGCGAATCGTCCCTCGGTTCGCGGTCGACGACCGGCACAGCCATCCGTCTTCGAGTGGTACACACCCACATGAAACAGGTCGAGGTGTTCGCCGAAATCGACGCCCCGCCAGCGGTCGTCTGGGAGGCCCTCCTCTCGTTCGACACCTACCCCGAGTGGGATCCCATCGAGGGCACCATTACGGGGGTCGCGATCGATGCGACGACCCCTCGGCGCGGGGCGGATGCGTCCGACTTCGGCCGGTTGCTCGACGGTCCGATAGCGATCACTGTCGAACCCACCCGACGACTCGCCTGGCTCGACCGACTCGCGGTCCCGTTCGCGTTCGATCGGTACCACGAGTTCCACCTCGACCCGATCGACGGTGAGCGCCCCGCGTCGGACGCGCGCGACGACGACGGTCGGCGCACCCGATTGCTCCAGCGGGAGACGGTTCGGGGCGCGTTCGTGCCGTTCACGTTCGACGAAGCTCGCGTCGAGCGCGCGTTCGTCCGGATGAACGAGGCGATCGCCGCCCGCGCCGAACGCCTGGCGAGCGCGCCCGCGTAACCGTCGCCGATCTCGGCGATGCGGCCCCGTCAGACCAGATCGGATACCGCCGCGAGCGACTCGAGTTCGTGGGCCGGCTCCCGCGAGAGCTCGTAGCCGGTGCGGTGATCGCGCCGGATGAACGCGGCGTCGATGTCGGCCGCATCGGCCGCGGCCACGTCGACCCTGCTGTCGCCCACGTACAGCGGGTTCTCGGCTCCCAGCTCCGTACACGCCCGTTCGAGGTAGTACGGCGTCGGCTTCTTGCGCTCGATGCCCTCGAGCGTCGGCTCGCGGCCATACCAGACGTCGAACCCCGCGAGATCGCAGTGCTCGAGGACGTTGCCGATCGTCTCGTGTTGATTGTTGCTGACGATCCCCGTCGGGACCGACAGCGACTCGAGGGTCGTAACGTCGTCGTAGTGGCGTTTCTCGCCGCGCCGGAGCTCTGCGAGCTGGGCCGCGATTGCGGCCTCTTCGCGGGCCGTCCAGAGTTCGTCGGGCTCGACGCCGTGGTCGGCCGCGAGCCGACGGAGGGAGGGAAGGTCCGGGCTGAGCAGCGTGTCGACGTGATCGGCAGCCGGATCGGTGACGCCGACGGTTTCGAAAGCATCGTGCATCGCGTCGATCAGCACGTCTCGATCCGTCGGCGTCGTCAGGACGCCGTCGTTGTCGAAGATGACCGCATCGTACGCCATCTGCGTTGTCATGTCCCACTATACGGCGTGGTAGGGTTTCGGTGTTGTCCCCGGTCACAGGTGCCGTCGTCGCGTCGGAACGGAGAGCCACGACAGCTACAGGAGATCGTCTGCCGTCGCCCACTGCGGTAGATCTCTACCTGCGGCTCGGTGGCCCCGCCGAACGGAGCCGGCCGTCGGTCGTCCCCCGAGAACGTTTCCGTCGCGAGAGTAACGAGAAAACACTTATACACCGACTGACAATCCGCGATCGACTTCAGTGGTCTCCCTATGACTGCCGCCGGATCCGAACGGACGACGACTGCTGGTGACGGGACGACGCTCGCAGCGTTTCGAGCCCTCGTCCGCTCGCGTCTCGGGATCGATCCGCGGGCGCTGGCCGCGTTCCGGATCGGATTGGGGCTCGTCGTCCTCCTCGATCTGTTCCTCCTCCGGGCACCGGGGCTCGCCACGTTTTACACGGACGACGGCGTCCTCCCGCGGTCGGCCCTCGCTGAGATCTCGCCCACGCTCGAGACGTGGTCGCTTCACGCCCTCTCGGGATCGATCTGGCTGCAAGCGATCCTCCTCGCGGTCACTGCCGTCGCCGCCGCCTGCCTGCTCGTCGGCTACCGACATCGGCTCGCGGCGATCCTCACGGCAGCGTTGCTCGCGTCGCTGTACGCGCGCAACCCGTATCTGGTCAACGGCGGCGACACGATCCTGCTGTCGCTGCTCGTCCTCGCAGCCGCCCTCCCGCTTTCCGGACGGTGGGCAGTTCGCGCCAGTCGCCTCGAGGACCCTCCCACCGCGCCGGACCGTCGCAGCCCGCCACGCGTGGTTTCGGCCGGGACCGCGGTACTCCTCCTCCATATCGTCGTCATCTACGCGATCAACGCGCTCCTCAAGTTCCGGAGCGACGCCTGGATGGCCGGGGTGGCGGTCCAGCGGATCTTCCAACTCCAGGAGTTCGTCGCCTATCTCGGTCCGACGGTCGCGACGTCTCCACTCGCCCTGTTCGCGATCAACTGGCTCTGGATCGCCGTCCTGTCGGCGTCGGTGCTGCTCGTGGCCGCCACCGGCTGGCTCCGAATCGCGACCGTGCTGGCGTTCCTCGGTGCGCACCTCAGCATGGCGGCGACGATGCAACTCGGTGCCTTCCCGTTCGTCATGTGTTCCGTTTTGCTGGTGTTTCTCCCGCCAGCGATCTGGGAGCGTGCCGACCGACTCGTCTCGGGAACCTGCCTCGAGCGCCGTCTCCGGTCCGTCGCGACGGTGTCGTCTCCGATTGGGATTTCGCCTCGGATTCGACGCGGGGGACGACTCGCCGTGGCGGTCCTGCTCGTGGGCGGCTTCCTCGTCGTCGTGAGCTGGCAGGTGGTCGCAACAGGAGTCGTCGATACCGATGCGGGTGAGGAGGGCAGGCTAGCAAGCGCGAGCTGGGCGTTTTTCGCACCCGACCCGCCGTCGTCCTACGGCTGGTACGTCGTGGAAGCCGACCGCGAGTCCGGTCCGTCGACCGATCTGGTCACCGGTCGGCCAGTCACGTTCGACCGTCCGCCGGACGCCCTCGATCGGTATCCGTCGACCCTCTGGAAGCGGTACGGAACGAAGGGGGAAGGCGCGGGCCAGCCGGTCCTCGAGTCGACGGCAGCGTACTTCTGTGATCGGGCTCCCGACGACGTCGAATCGGTGACCATCTATCGGGTCGAACAGCCGGTCGACGGGGACGGCCCGGTCGGCGAGCCCAGTCCGGAGGAGCGGATCGCCAGAACGTGTTGACCGCCGGCCTGGTACTGAACGGGTGGTCCGCGTTTCCGAGCCAGTCCGGAGGTTCAAGTACGGAGAGCCGACCAGACCCCTCGTGACCCGCGATACGGTATCCCACTCGCGTCTCGAGCGGCCCGAGCCATGCGGTTTCGATCGGGTGGATCATGGGCCATAGGGCGCTCGTGGCGTACCGGCGACCCGATCGGCTCTACGACCTGCGATACAGCCACTGGGGCGGCGAGACGGTCGCGCTCGCCGACGAGATCACCGCCACGACGCCACTGGCCGACGGCGCGATCGAGGGGGCGCTGATCGCCGACTCGATCAGTCGGGCCCGCATCCTGACGGCGTATCTCGACCCCTGCGTTTACGAGGCGCTGTACCTCGTCACTCCGTCACGGAATTACGACGTCGACGCCTACCGCGTCTGCTGGCTCGAGTGGGGTGACGGCCGCGACGGTGGTCGCGGCGCGATCGTCGCCGTCGACTCCGAGGAAGACGGGACGGTCAGGCGCTGGTTTCGCGCGACCAAGACCGCGCTGGGCGACATCATCGAGATGGGTGCGCTCTCGCGGCGGGCCGCACAGGCGTATCTCGAGGCACGCGTCTGCGAGGAGCGCGACGGCATCCCCTATACCTACGGCGAGTCGCTCGACGACGGGGAATCGACGTACACGCCCACGGCGGATCGGTGGCTCGAGGCGGAGCGGCGCGAGTCGGAGGATCGGACCGACGGAGGCGGCGAACGCGGCGAATAAGGGCCGGATCGATCCGGGATTCACTCGGTGCTCGTCCACCGAGCGTCCGCGAGCGTTCGCTGGACGACCTCGTTGCCGACCGCCTCGGCCAGGGTCTCGAACCCGTCCCGCTCGGTCCGGTCGCTGGCGTTGGCGACGAGCCGAGAGACGATGAACTCCGGCGTCGAGCGGCCGACGGTATCGAACCGGGGCTGGTAGTCGACGAGCAACTCGAGGTCGGGATTCAGCCCCTCGGCGAAGATGCCGTCGACCCGCGCCTCCGGCGGGAGCGGCTCCAGGTCGTCCGCGAGGTGGGTAACGAACACGCCGAGTGCCTCCCGGTCGACCGAGAGCGTGACGAGGCCGTGTAACAGGTCCGCCGCGCTGCCCGGTTCCGTGATCGCCTCGAACTCGTCGACCAGCATCAGCGTCCGTCCGCCCGTCGAGAGCGGCGGGACGATCGAGCGCAGGGTGGACTCGAGGACGCCGGCGTTGAAGCTCGCGTGTCGCCGGTGGAAGACCAGCGAATCGACGGGCGTGACGTCGGCCCGGTCCGCGGGGACCGGCAGTCCCATCATCGCCAGCAATACGACCTGACACAGCGTCTCGAGCAGCGTCGTCTTCCCGCCGCTGTTCGCGCCCGTCAGGACGGCGACGCGCTCCTCGCCGGGGACCGAGTCGACGCCGTCGGGGACGTCGGTCACGCCGTGGTCGCCGAGTGCGTAGGTGACGGACTGGACCGACTCGTCGTCGCGCGCGGCGAGCGTGAGGTTCCGTGCGTTGACGACGGAGACGGCCGCCGCGTCCCCGTCGACGAACGCGGGGCGGGTACAGTCGTACTCGAGCGCGAAGCGAGCCAGCGAGAGGTGGAGGGCGATGTCGTCGACGGTTTCGACGGCGCGATCGATAGCGTCACGAGCCGTCTCGAGCGTTTCCTCGAGGTCGGTCGCGACGGACTGCTCGCGCTCGTCGACCGCGCTGGTCAGGTCGCTGCGGAGCGTCCGCAGGGTCCCGCCGACGAAGTCGGTCGCGTCCGTCGCGTCGGTGGGCATCGCGTCACGAACCCGATCGATCGTCACGTCCGTCTCGGTCAACAGGTGATCCTCGAAGGACTGCCGGAACTCCTCGGCATCGTTGACGCCCGCCGAGCGCAGGTCCTCGATCACCGCGAGCGCGTTGGCGTCCATGTCCTCGACGGCACCCAGCGCGTCTCTGAGGCGATCGAGTTCGTCGTCCGCACCCGCTCGGACCCTGCCGCCGTCCAGCGCCGCCAGCGCGTCGGCGGCGTCCGCGAGCCGCTCGCGCTCGAGGTCCGCGATCGCGGCGAAGGGGCCGGAGTCGACACCGGCCTCGAGCAACGCCATCGCGGCCTCGACGGCGGCGTGCTCGCTCCCCTCGCGCTCGTCGTAGCGCTCGTAGGCCTCGAGGACGGCGGTGCGGTCGGCCTCGCCGAGGCCGACCCAGGCGTCGCGGGCCGCGAGCACGTCGTCGAGTCGGTCTTCCATCGCCGCCCGGCTATCGAGCGGCGTGAGCACTCGAATCCGGTCGGCAGCGCGTTGCGTGACGGCGTGTTCGACCGCCAGATCCAGCAACTCCTTGTAAGCCGACCGTGCGTCGCTGGTCGCCAATAGATCCATGCCCGCGCCGCCGGTCGCCCGGCGCAGAATGCGGGTCGCTCGACCCCGGGCGAGCCCGGCGTCGGCGAGCGCCCGGACGTCGCCGCTTTCGATCGCCCGAATCGCTCGTTCCCGCCCTAACTCGTCGACCAGCGTCTCCCGCGTCTTCGGGCCGACTCCCCAGTACTCCTCGAGTCGCATACGCGATAGGTTCGCAGCAACTGTCTTGAACACTGTGTCATTGGATCGACCGGTCGGGCGGAATCCCTGCCGTGGTCGGCCTCGAGTACGACGACCGGCCGTGGGGAGGCGACTCGTTTCTCACTACCGACAAAACGGGCCGAACTGCACCCGCTCCGAGAACGGGGTGACGACGCCGTGGATATGCACGAACGTGGATACTGACGAGAGTCGAGAACGGAATTCGACGCACAAACACGGGGATTTTTATCGGCTCGGTGCCCTACTGACTTCCATGACTGATGGGCGGGGCGAGACTCCCCGGCGAACAGGAATGACCGAAAAGTGCGGCGTCGTCGGCGTCTCACTGGCCGGTCGAGACGCGGCACGTCCGTTGTACTACGCGCTTTATGCACTCCAGCACCGCGGTCAGGAGTCTGCGGGGATCGTCACGCACGACGGGTTCCAACAGCACAGCCACGTCGAAATGGGGCTCGTGGGGGACGTCTTCGAGGAGGACGACCTCGACGTGCTCAACGGTTCGGCAGGGGTAGGCCACGTCCGCTATCCGACGGCCGGCTCGGTCGACTCCTCCTGTGCACAGCCCTTCTCGGTCTCGTTCAAGAGCGGATCGCTCGGGCTCTCACACAACGGCAACCTCGTCAACGCCGACGAGATCCGCGACGAACTCGCCGCCGCGGGCCACGCCTTCACCAGCGACGGCGACACCGAGGTCATCGCCCACGACCTCGCGCGCAACCTGCTCGAGGAGGATCTGGTCCGGGCCGTCAAGCACACGATGCAACGCATCCACGGCTCCTACTCGCTGACGATCAGCCACGACGACACGATCCTCGGCGTGCGCGATCCACGGGGCAATCGCCCGCTCTGTATCGGGGAACTCGAGGACGGCTACATTCTCGCCTCCGAATCGGCGGCGATCGACACGCTCGACGGCGAACTCGTCCGGGACGTTCGGCCCGGCGAGTTGGTCGTCCTCAAAGACGACGGCAAGGGGTTCGACTCCTACCAACTCGTCGAGGAGGAGCACACCGCCCACTGCTTTTTCGAACACATCTACTTCGCGCGCCCGGACAGCGTCATCGACGAGACGCTGGTCTACGAGGCGCGTCGAAACCTCGGCCGGAAGCTCTGGGAGGAAAGCGGCGTCGAGACCGACGTCGTGATGCCGGTTCCCGACTCCGGCCGCGCCTTCGCCTCGGGCTATGCCGACGCGGCGGGGGAGACGACCGCCGAGGGCGACCCTCGAGATGCGGACGACGACGGCGTCGAATTCGCCGAGGGGCTGATGAAGAACCGCTACGTCGGCCGGACGTTCATCATGCCGACCCAGGACGAACGCGAGCGCGCGGTCCGGCTGAAGCTCAACCCGATCAAATCCACGATCGAGGGCAAGACCGTCACGGTCATCGACGACAGCATCGTCCGCGGAACGACTTCGACCCAACTGGTCCAGTTGCTCAAGGACTGTGGGGCCGAGGAAGTCCACGTCCGCATCGGCGCACCGGCGATCGTCGCCCCCTGTTACATGGGCATCGACATGGCGACCCGCGAGGAGTTGATCGCCTCGAACAAGTCGACCGCGGAGATCCGCGACGAGATCGCCGCCGACAGCCTCGCCTACCTCTCGACCGACGCCGTCGCCGAGGTCCTCGGCAAAGAACGTATCGACCTCTGTCTGGGCTGCGTGACGGGAGAGTACCCCTACGACATCGACGGCGAGGAGACCGACCGCGACGTGCGCCGTCCCGACCTCGGCGATCGACGGCTCCCTGCGGACGACTGAAAGCGGCCTGCTTCGAGCACGGCGTGGCCGCGCTCTCGGAAACGGTCGATCAAATATACGCCTTCTCCGTTCGCTCGCGAATGTACCGGTGTCTTGCACGTCTCCAATGCAGTACTGAGTCCCCCCGAGCGGAACATCGAGCCAGTCCCGGACCGAACAGCGATCCGCGACCGATTACCGGAGACAGGCCGCCACGACCTCGAGCATGCCCTCTCCGCGGACTTCCTCGGCGAACAGCGGGACCCGCCGTACGTCGGTCCCGCGGAAGAGGTCCTGTGCTTCGGCTAACGCGGATTGCTGGACGTCCCAGCGGCGTTGACAGAACTCACAGTCCTCGAGGTTGGGCTGGAGGAACTCGCCGTCGACGTCGTCGGTAACGTTCGAGAGGGGCTCCATCACCCGGTTGACGACGACGGTGCCGACCGGAATCTCGAACTCCCCGAGCTGTTGGCGCAGCCGTTTGGATTCGAAGACGCTCATCTCCTCGGGTACCATGACGATCCGGAAATCCGTCCGCGCGGGGTCGCGCAGTGCGGCCCGCAGTCGCTCGATACGCTCGCGGAGTTCCTCCAGGTCCTCGAGGTCGCTCCCGTCGTCGAGGCCCTCGCTCCCCCCGAACATCCCCTTGACGCCGTCGATCATCCCGCTGATGCGCTGGCGGACCGTCATCAAGCGCCCCATCATCGTGTCCATGATCTCGGGCAACTGGAGGAGCCGAAGGGTGTGGCCCGTGGGGGCCGTGTCGACGATCACGCGCTCGAAGCGTTCGTCGTCCATGTACTCGAGGAGCAGTTGCATCGCGGCGGCCTCGTCGGCACCGGGCATCGCACCGCCGAAGAGCGCATCCATCGGCGAGTCGCCGCCGAGCACGTCGCCTATGCCGCCGAGGGGACCGTCCTCGCCGCCCTCGGCACCCGAGAACGGGGAATCGCCCCCGCTCTCGTCCCCAGCGAAGGGCGAACCCTCGTCACCGCCCCCAGCCGCGTCCCCGAAGGGGGTCGCTCCGTCCTCGAGTGCGGCGTCGGGATCGATCTCGGCCGCATAGAGGGGGATATCGTCGCGGATCCGTGCCGGTTCGGCCGGAACGTCGGTCTCGAAGGTATCGGAAAGCGAGTGGGCCGGGTCGGTCGAGACGACCAGCGTCCGGGTGCCACCGCGGGCGCTGTCGAGCGCGGTCGCGGCCGCCATCGTCGTCTTTCCGACGCCGCCTTTCCCGCCGTAGAGGACGTACTCGGGGCCGTCGATCGGCTCGTCGGACGGTTCGACATCGATGGTTTCGCGCGCTGATGGCTCCTCGTCGACCGAGTCGGTCGGCGTCACCTCGATAGTGTTCGTGCCGTCGTCGCTGTCCCTCGCTGTCGTCTCCTCGTCTTCGTCGGCCGGTTCGACGTCGGTGCCGCTCATACGCCGGGTACCCCGCGCCGACACGAGTATTCGTTGGTTTCTCGGCGGCGATCTCTCGGTCGTCCTCATCGCAGATTTCGGTTGCCGACGACGCGTGATCTCCCCGGCGGACGGCACGACAGGTCTCGTCCACCGTGTCACAGGGCCATCATACCGAGCGATCGTTTCCCCGTAATCACTCTGCCGTCGTTCAGTCGTGTGACGGCAGTACTGCCCGAAGCAGCGACCGTCAGACCGGAATCGGCACCCACTCGAGCAGTCGCAAGAGGAGGGTCGGCTCGAACAGCGGTTCGTGCAGGACGAGCCAGTCGAGCAAGACGAGCCCGCCCCCGTGAGCGACCACCGACGGGAGGATGGAGTCGGATTTGTAGTCAACGGCACCGAAGAGGACGTCCGTCGGGCCAGAGAGGACGAACTCGATCGGCGGTTTCGAGGTGTGGTGGAGCATGTAGACGACCGGACTGATGAACACCGCACCGATGCCGATCTCCTTGACGCCGACACAGAGCAGTCCGCGGTAGTAGGTCTCGGCGGCCAGGGCGAGCACCACGAGTTTGAGCGCGTGTGGAACGAACGCCGCTGGCGCGGCCGACGTCTCCCAGATCGGGTAGAACGCCCGGATCGTGGGCAGCGTCGAGCCGACGAGATAGAAGGGGAGCACGAACGCTGCGAGGAGGATCGTGTTCCGAACTGCGATCCGATCGACCCGCCAGCCGATGCGGTTCCCGTGCGAGAGCCCCAGCGCGAGCGGCCCTCCGATCAGCACGATCCCGTCGACGACGATCCGCTGGTCGAGATCGATAGGGACGAGTCGCATCCACAGCACCGTCAACACCGCACCGGCCAGCAGCGACTTCTGGACCCAGGAGAGTTGCAGTCGGGTTCGCAGCCGGTCGTCGGTGTGTCGGTCCGGCTCGGAGGCCACGGAGTTACTCGTCGGCGGTCGGAATCGGTCCCGTCCCGATCACGTCCCGGACGTGTCCCTCGAACTCCTGGTGGCGCTGGAAGTACGTCTCGTCGACGTCCTCGAGTACGGCCGAGAGCTCTCGGGGGCCGTCGGGCGTTCGAAGGACCGTGTCCCCCTCGAGTCGGTCGACCTCGCTCTTCTCTTTGGGCCAGGTCAGCCGCGAACTCACGCGGGCGAGGGGTGCGCCCTCGACCGGCGTCTGCTCTCCGAGCGTGACTGCCGGCGGCGCGTCTTCGTCGTCGTCGCTCATAGCGCCTCGTTTGCGAGGACGGCGATTCAACCTTTCGCTTCCGTCGACCGGCTCGAACGGAGAACCCCTCCGACAATCGAGATGTGTCTGACGTAGCGTTTTGTGGTGGGACGCCGAAAGCCTTCGCATGACAAGCCTGACGGAGGTTTACGACGGGACCGCGCCGGGGGTGACGAGTCGCCGCCTGTACACGGGAACGGCGCTCGTGCTTCTCGGCGCGGCCCTCGCCGTCGTGGCCGTACTCGTGGCGACGACCGACCTCTTCGGCGAGTTCGCGGTCGAGCTCTCGGGAGAGCTGGCCCCCAGGTTCGCGACTGTCCGCGTCGCGGGGATTCTGGCCGGGTTCAGTGTGCCGACCATCCTCGTGGGCGTCTTCGTCGTGTTGCCGGCCAGCCGGCGGGTCCAGGCGACGGCCGCCATCAGCGCGAGTCTCTGCCTGCTCGGGGTCGTCCTCTTCTGGCACGCCTATCCCCAACACTGGCGATACGGCGGCGAACAGCTCACGCTCGAGGTCTCCGCGATCTACCTGCTCGGGCTCCTCTCGGCGATCTGGTGTCTGTTCAGCGCCGTCGCCACCTTCAAGCGACGCAACGATCCCGGCGGGAACCTCCAGATGAACGTTACTCGCCACAACAAAACCGTCCTCTCGGTCGACGACTCGAACGACGCGGGCGGACTGGGCGGCATCGGCTTCTTCGGCGGCACGCCCGACGGCGACGTCGAGACACAGACCAACGCCGACACCGACGACGGGACCGGCGGAACCGGGAACACGACGCTCTCCTACGACGAGGACTCGGTTGACGCCCGCTCGTCGGGGCGATCGACGGGAGCGACGGGCACGACGGGGCCCCGAACGACCCCCGGCCGAGCAGGCGGCACCGCGACCAGCGACGGGGGGTCGGCTGCTTCGGACATCTCCTCGCCCCTCGAGACGGGCGACGGTCGCGACGCGGAGATCGTCGAATCATCGACCGAAACCCCCAGCGAACCCGCCGACCGCTACTGCGGGAACTGCAAACACTTCGAGTACGTTCGTTCCTCGGATGGAATGGTGCCCTACTGTGGGCGTCACGAGACCGCAATGGACGACATGGACGCCTGCGAGGAGTGGACGCCGAACCGGCGGTGACGGGGCAGCCACGAGAGCGGTCAGGACGCCGGTCGATCGGTTTCGAGCCAGCGGCTCTAGATCCCGAGTAACTGCCGTCCCATTTCGAGGCCCCACTGGGGAATCCGAAAGACGACCAGCGCGACGAGTAGCAGTTCCGCGACGGTGACGATCAGCATCATCAGGTCGGCGCGCTTGCTGCTGACCGCGACCCCGATCGGCAGGCCGAACTCCTTCTTCCAGACCGGATAGAACAGCGCGATACCGCGCTTGCTCCCCGCAACGTCGAGGACGTAGTGGGTCACGACCCCGATCCAGACGTACTCGAGATTGCCGAATACGTGGGGAAAGGCGAGAAAGCCGGCCAGAATCGGGAGGTTGTGCAGCGTCTTCCGGTGTTTGCCGAAGGCAGTGTCCACGTCCGGAAAGAGCGCCCCGAGTGCGACCGGGACGCCGATCATCACGATCGTTCTGAACGTCTCCAGATCCCCCGTCGGCTCGAGAAGATACCCCAGTCCAATGCTCAACAGGACGGCGTTCAGGACGTGCCCCTTCTTGTTCATCTAGCCGCATCTGGGAAGTCGACGGGGGAATAGTTTTCTCTCGAGACTGTCACTCGCCGCTGTCGGTTCCGGTAATGGGGAGCCAGGAACAGATCGCTTCCGACCGGGGACGCGTACGGACTCCTGTCGGTCAGTGCCACTGCACTCCCACAGCGGGCCGCCGGTGCGCCGGGACCCGGTGACAGCGGATCGTTTCACAGCGACCGCTCTCAACGCGCCTCGAGTTCCGCGAGCAGGTCCGCGAGCGCCTGGTCGACGGTTTTGGCGCGGACCGCCGCACGGTCGCCGTCGAAAACGTAGCGTGAGACGGTCGCGTACGACTCCTCGCTTCCCCACGGTGCCCCATGAGAAATACCGATGTAGACGGTGCCGACCGGGGTCTCCTCGCTCCCGCCCGTCGGCCCGGCGATCCCCGTCGTCGAGATCCCCCAGGTCACGTCCGTGACGTCTCTGATCCCCTGTGCCATCTCTCGAGCGACGGGTTCGGAGACCGCCCCGTGCTCGTCGAGCGCCTCGCGACTGACGCCGAGGTGACGGCGCTTGGCGTCGTACGCGTAGGTCGTCAACCCCGAATCGAAGTAGTCGCTCGCGCCCGGAACAGCGGTGATCGCCGCGCCGATCAGCCCGCCGGTACAGGATTCGGCGACGGCCAGCGTCTCCCCGGTGTCGCGCAACGCGTCGGCGACGTCCATCGGCAGGTCGCGGTCGATATCGTCGTTCATACTCGAGTCGATAGGGGGGCACCGTTGTGAAAGCGAGGGTTGCCGACTTCGGGTCGCCACTCGGACCGGCGATCGAGAACACCGATCCCGCCCGTTCGACGCGGAAAGGAAAAGACAAACGGTACCGGTCTTCCCAGTAGCTCCCATGAATTACGAGACGCCGCTGTTCTTCCACGTGATGGAGTACGCGGACGCGGCGGACCGCGACGTCATCGACATGGTCAGCGGGAACCCCGACTGGCAGCCGCCCGACGCGCTCCGCGAGGGACTCCGGGAGTACGCCGACCTCGAGCCCGACCGGTTCCAGTACCCGCCCAGCGAGGGCTTGCTCGAGTTGCGCGAGGAGATCGCAACGCGGCGGGGCGTCGATGCCGATCGGATCGTCGTGACCAACGGGGCCGGCGAGGCGAATTACCTCGCGATGGCGCGGGCGTTAGAGCGCGACAGCGGCGACGAGATCCTGCTGACGGATCCCGTCTATCCCTACTATCCGGGGAAGACGACGATGCTCGGCGGGACCCAGTCGTACGTCGCGACGGACGAGGCGGGACAGCTCGATCCGGACGACGTCCGCGCGGCCGCCAGCGCGGAGACGGCTGCCATCGTGGTGAACACGCCGAACAATCCGACGGGTGCGGTCTACCCCGCCGAAACCATGCGGGAACTCGTCGCTATCGCCGAGGAAGTCGATGCCGTGTTGATCAGCGACGAGGTGTACGACCACTACGATCTCTCCGGGGAGTTCGCGAGCGCGCTCGAGATCGATTCCGACCACCGGGTCGTCACCAACGCGGTCTCGAAGTCGATGGCGGTTACCGGCGTTCGAGTTGGATACGCCGTCTTCCCGCCCGGACTCGTCGCGAACGCCAAGAGCCGCCACATGCTGGTCAACGTCGCCACGACCCGGCCCGGTCAGTACGCGGTGTTGAAAGCGCTCCGGGAGACGGGACCCGACTACTACGAGCGCAACCGCCAACGGCTCCGCGATCGCGTCGAAACCTTCACCGATGCCCTCGACGCGGCCGGAGCGGAGTACACGTCTCCGAGCGGGTCGTTCTACGTCATGGCTCGGTTCGACGGCTATCCGGGCACGCTCGAGAACGTCGAGCGCCTGATCGACGAGGCCGGCGTTGCCGGGATGCCAGGCGAGGCCTTCGGCGACTCTCGAACCGAGTGGCTACGGTTCGCGCTCGTGACGCCGTGTGTCGAAGAAGCGGCCGAGCGGTTGGCACGGTATTTCGACTGATATCGTCGTCACTGCCGTCTACTCGCGCGACGGCGTCGCGGGCGACGTTCCCGGTCGAACGTCCGAACCGGTTCGGCCGGTCCTCCAGTTGCACGAAGGGTTGACCGAGAAAGGGTGACTTATACCCTTTCGAATCAAGATAGAGCCATGAGCAGCGACGACGAGTTCGACTACGGGAAAGACGAGCAGTTGCGGAGCCGCGAAGTGACGGAGGGGCCGGACAAGGCACCACACCGCGCGATGTTCCGTGCGATGGGGTTCGACGACGAGGACTTCGGATCGCCGATGATCGGCGTGCCCAATCCCGCGGCCGACATCACGCCGTGTAACGTCCACCTCGACGACGTCGCCGAGTCGGCCCTCGAGGGGATCGACGAGAGCGGTGGGATGCCCATCGAGTTCGGGACGATCACGATTTCCGACGCGATTTCGATGGGAACCGAGGGGATGAAGGCCTCGTTGATCTCCCGGGAACTCATCGCCGACTCCGTCGAACTCGTCTCTTTCGGCGAGCGAATGGACGGACTGGTCACCATCGGCGGCTGTGACAAGAACATGCCCGGGATGATGATGGCCTCGATCCGGACTGACCTCCCCTCGGTCTTCCTCTATGGCGGTTCGATCATGCCCGGCGAGCACGAGGGGCGGGAAGTCACCGTCCAGAACCTCTTCGAGGGCGTCGGTGCCGTCGCGGACGGCGAGATGGACAGCGAGGAACTCGACGAGATGGAGCGAAACGCCTGTCCCGGCGCGGGCTCCTGTGGCGGCATGTTCACCGCCAACACGATGGCCTCGATCTCGGAAGCGCTCGGCTTCGCGCCGCTGGGCAGCGCCAGCCCGCCCGCGGAGGCCGAATCCCGCTACGACGTCGCCCGCGAGGCCGGCGAACTCGCCGTCGAGGTCGTCGAGGACGGACGCAAACCGTCCGACTTCCTCAGCAAGGAGTCGTTCGAAAACGCCATCGCCCTCCAGGTCGCCGTCGGCGGCTCGACCAACGCCGTGCTCCACCTGCTCGCGATGGCCGCCGAGGCTGGCGTCGACCTCTCCATCGAGGAGTTCGACGAGATCAGTCAGCGGACCCCGAAGATCGCCGACCTCCAGCCCGGCGGCACGCGCGTGATGAACGACCTCCACGAGGTCGGCGGCGTCCCGGTCGTTCTCGATGCCCTCTACGAAGCCGACCTCCTCCACGGGGACGCGCTGACGGTCACCGGCAACACGATCGGCGAGGAACTCGAGCGAATCGATCCGCCGGCGATCGAGGAGTTAGACGTCGACTTCCTCTACACCGTCGACGAGCCCAAAAACGAGCAGGGTGCGATCCGGATCCTGACGGGCAACCTCGCGCCGGGCGGCTCGGTCCTCAAGGTCACCGGCGACGACGACCTCCACCACGAAGGCCCCGTCCGCGTCTTCGAGAACGAGGAAAACGCCATGGCGTACGTCCAGGAAGGCCACGTCGAGAGCGGCGACGTGATCGTCATCCGCAACGAGGGGCCACAGGGCGGGCCCGGCATGCGCGAGATGCTGGGCGTCACGAGCGCGGTCGCCGGCCAGGGCCACGCCGAAGACGTCGCGCTCATCACCGACGGCCGCTTCTCCGGTGCGACGCGCGGGTTCTCGATCGGCCACGTCGCCCCCGAGGCGTTCGCCGGCGGCCCCATCGGCCTCATCGAGGACGGCGACGTGATCACCATCGACATCGAGGAGCGAACCCTCGAGGTCGACGTCGACGAGGCCGAACTCGAGGCCCGCCGCGAGGAGTGGGACCAGCCCGAGCCCAACTACGAGAACGGCGTCCTCGCGAAGTTCGGCCGTGACTTCGGCTCGGCGGCCAACGGTGCCGTGACCAACCCCGGCGTAAAAAAGGAGTAGGCCGGCGGGTTCGGACGGAACCGGCACGTTCGGACCAGTGGCCCCGCAAAGTGGCCCCTTCGCTTTCCTGCACGACTCTTTCCCGGCCTTGTGACTCACTCACAGGTAGACCGACGCATGTGCAAATACTGTCTCGAGTGTGACTGGCAGATCACGACGGCCGACGGCTACACCGAAAAGGAGGTTTCGGAGAAAGCGATCGAACACTTCGTCGAGACGGGGCATACGGTCGATTCACTTCGGTTGCCGCCGCCGGTCGTCCTCCAAAACTGACTCGGTGCGACCGGGCTCACTCCCCCCGTCGCTCGAGGATCCGATCGATGATCAGCCGCGTCGAGAGGAGTTGGTCGTCGTCGCTCGACTCCCGACCGCTCGCCCGGCGTACCTCACAGTCGATCCCGCGAGCCTCGAGTTCGGCCGCGATGGCGTCGTCGTCGTGATGTTGGTCGTGGCCCAACGCGATCACGTCGGGGTCGATCTCCTCGATCGGGACGAAGATGTCCTCCTCGTGACCGAGCAGGGCCTCGTCGACGGCCTCGAGCGCGGCGACGACGTCGCGGCGCTGGGTGGCCGGGCAGATCGGTGCCTCCTTGTGATCGACGTTCGTCCTGCGGGCGACGATGACGGCGAGTTCATCGCCCATCGCGGCGGCCTCCTCGAGGTAGTGGACGTGGCCGGGGTGGAGGATATCGAACGTTCCCTGAGCGATGACCGTCCGCGTCATCTCTCCCTCCCTGTGGAGTGGGGGGCTGGCGGTTCGCGTGTCGATCCCGTCGCGGTTGAGTCGGTAGTCACTGGTGGCATCGTCTCGAGTCTCGGCAGTGTCATCGGCGCAGTTCCTCGTCGATATCCGCTTGCGTGAAATCGAAGAAGTCGTCGGTGTCGGGCAGGTCGACGTCGATCACGTTCAGTTGGGTCGGCTTGCCCTGCGAATCGAACGCCTTCCAGTCGGTCCGGCGGTAGGGCGCACCGATGATGACGTGGACGCTCCCGCGGCCGAACGTGTCCAGGTCGGCGTTGCTCGGGCGGATGACGCCGTTGGGATGGGAGTGAATGCTCCCCAGCGCCTTCACGTCGTTTGGAATCTGGTTCGTCTTGACGGTCGCGCTGACGCTGTTGGACTCCGTGCCGGGCACCACGAGGATGTCCGTGATGACCAGGCCCTCCCGGTCCAGTCCCAGGCGATCGGCCTCGGTCCCCCGGAGAAACCCCATGTACTCGTTGGGATGGGTCTCCTCGGAGGACTCGAGGGCGAACTCGAGGGTCTCCTCGGCGATGCCGAGGATCTCGCTCGAGCGAAACAGCGCGTCGAACAGCCCCATATCACCCTCTGAGGCCTTGCGGTTGCTAAACGTTCCGATGCGTGGGTTCCCCTGGAACTGCGTCTTTCGGAACGCTGTCGTCGAACGCGACTTCCGTTACGCCGGCGTCGTCGTCGGTTCCTCCTTTCGGATCTCGTACCCGGTGCCGGTCTCTTCGAAAGAGATCTCGTCCCCCGGTTCGATTCCGAGTCTGTCCCGGATCTCCTTGGGGATCGTGACCTGTCCTTAGTGGTGGCACGGAGCATGATTACCGGTATACGTACGGAGTAATACTGATACCGTATTACTCCGGAAATCGTTTCCGGGAGAGACTATTTCCATCACGCTCCGACCGGCAGCGGATCCCGTCGACCGGTTCAAAAACCAGCGCCTCGAGTCGACATCCCTTCTTGACAAGGGTTATACGCGACCACCCCCAAACGTTGAATCAAGATGACGCGTGACTCCGCCGGGGAACCCGGCGCAGACGACGGGGATTCCGTCGTTTACGATCTCGCTTCCGATTGTACCGCCGACGACATCGAACACGGCCGCCCCTATCTCGCCGAAATCAACGGCATCGTCGACTACGGCGTCTTCGTCGATCTCTCCGACTCCATCTCCGGACTCGTCCACGAATCCGTCCTCGAGGGCACGTTCGCCGTCGGCGACGAACTCGTCGTCGAACTCGAGAGCGTCCGCGACAACGGTGACCTGGCCTTCGAGACTGTCGATATCGATGACTACACCCTCGAGGAGGTCGGCCACGACTACTCGCTGACGGGGACCGACCGCCTCGAGAGCAATATCGGCGATCAGATCCACCTCGAGGGGACGGTCACACAGGTCAAACAGACCGGTGGGCCGACGATCTTCCACGTCTCCGACGAACACGGCGTCGTTCCCTGTGCTGCCTTCGAAGAGGCCGGCGTCCGCGCCTACCCCGCCATCGAGGTCGGCGACGTCGTGCGGGTAACTGGCACGCCGGAACACCGGGAAGGGTCGGTCCAAGTCGAAGTCGACGGCCTCTCGAAACTCGACGGCGAGGCCGCCGAGGAAGCCCGCGAGCGCCTCGAGGACGCCCTCGACGCTCGCGCCGAGCCCCACGACGTCGAGCCCCTGATCGACTGGCCGGCGTTCGAAAAGCTCCGTCCGAACCTCGAGGAAGTCGCGCAACTGCTCCGACGGACCGTCCTCGAGGGCCGACCGATCCGGGTGCGCCACCACGCCGACGGTGACGGAATGTGTGCTGCCGTTCCCGTTCAGATCGCACTCCAGCGGTTCATCGCCGACGTCCACGAGGACGCGGACGCGCCGCGTCACCTCATCAAGCGGCTGCCGGCGAAAGCGCCGTTCTACGAGATGGAAGACGCCACGCGGGACCTCAACTTCGCGCTCGAGGATCGCGAGAAACACGGCCAGCAACTGCCACTCCTGCTCATGCTGGACAACGGTTCGACGGCCGAGGACGTTCCGGCCTACGAGACGCTGGCCCACTACGACATCCCGATCGCGGTCGTCGACCACCACCACCCCGACCCGGATGCGGTCGAGGACCTGCTCGATGCCCACGTCAATCCCTACCTCCACGGCGAGGACTACCGGATCACGACGGGGATGCTTTGCGTCGAACTCGCGCGGATGATCTACCCCGATCTCACCGACGAACTCCGCCACATCCCCGCCGTCGCCGGCCTCTCGGACCGCTCGAAGGCCGACGCGATGGACGACTACCTCGCGCTCGCCGACGAGGAGGGATACGACGAGGACCGTCTCCAGGACGTCAGCGAGGCGCTGGATTACGCCGCCTTCTGGCTGCGCTACAACTCCGGCGACCAACTGATCCAGGACCTGCTGCAGGTCGACAGCGACGACGAGGACAGACACCGCGAACTCGTCGAGTTCTTCGCCGACCGCGGGCGCGAAGAAGTCGACGAGCAACTCGACGCCGCGATGGCCCACCTCGAGCACGAGACGCTCGAGAACGGCGCGCACCTCTACCGGATCGACGTGGAGAACTACGCCCACCGCTTTACCTACCCCGCGCCGGGGAAGACCACGGGCGAGATCCACGACCGGAAGATCGAGGAGACCGGCGATCCGGTCATCACGGTCGGCTACGGCCCGGACTTCGCCGTCCTCCGGAGTGACGGCGTCCGGCTGGACATTCCGAACATGGTCTCGGAACTCGAGGCCGAGATCGCGGGCGGCGGCGTCTCCGGCGGCGGCCACCTCGTCGTCGGTTCGATCAAGTTCGTCTCCGGCAAGCGCGAGGAAGTGATCGACGCCTTGGTCGAGAAGATGGCCGAGGCGGACATCGACGAAGCGCTCTCGAGTGCGGCCCCGATCGACGACTGAGACGGTCCGCTGTCACTGTTTCTTGGCGCACCCGAACGCGGGTGGCGGGTTCGCCGGCACTGAACGGGCCCGTATGAACCCCCGTTCCTCGTTCCCCGTTTTTCGACAGTCTGCGAGGCGGCTCGAGGGGTACCGACGACATCGGTCCGTCCGCAAAAACGGGGTTCGTCGCGTTCCACGTCGTCGACCCCGAGTACCCGCCGAAAAGGCGCTACATGACCCGTCAGGCTCGACGCTCGCCTAGAACTGGTAGCGCCGCTCGTCGTCCATCGTCGGATACTGGTCCGCGCCGGTCATCTCCTCGAAGGTCATGCCCGAGAGATACTCGTCGTAGGTGACGTCGTAGGCCGACCGCAGTTGGAAGTCGAGTTTGCCGGTGTCGACGGTCGACTGAAAGAGCATGTGGATCGCCCGCCGGACGAGTTCGTCGGTCTCCTCGGGCTCGAGTGCGGTCTCGAGCAAGGCGAGTTCGTTGCGCGTCTCCCGATCGAGCGAAACGGCGAGTTCGTCGTCGATAGTCGTATACGAGTCCGTGACGTCGTCGGTGAGATCGTCGAGGCTCATACGAGTTCGGTCTCGAGCGTGCCGGATAGGCCTTTCGTGGTCGTCGCGTCGGCGACCGACGGAAGCGACGCCACGCGGCCGGGACCGTCACCAGTAAGGGGGCCCAGTCGCTAGGGGGATCGATGAGTGATGCCGAGCCATCGGCCGAGGAGTGGTCGTTGCCCGACGACCGGCCGGCCGTCCGCGAGGCGCTGATCGCGTGGTACGAGGACGACCACCGCGAGTTCCCGTGGCGACGGACCGACGACCCCTACGAAATCCTCGTCAGCGAAGTGATGAGCCAGCAGACCCAGCTCGGCCGCGTGGTCGAGGCCTGGGAGGAGTTCCTCGAGCGGTGGCCGACCACCGCCGACCTCGCCGACGCCGACCGCGCCGACGTCGTGGGGTTCTGGACGGCCCACAGTCTGGGGTACAACAACCGGGCGAAGTATCTCCACGAGGCGGCCCGACAGGTTCAGGGGGAGTACGGTGGCGACTTCCCCGACACGCCCGCGGAACTCCAGGAACTGATGGGTGTCGGCCCGTACACGGCCAACGCGGTGGCGAGTTTCGCGTTCAATAACGGCGACGCCGTCGTCGACACGAACGTCAAGCGAGTGCTCTATCGGGCGTTCGACGTTCCCGACGACGACGCGGCCTTCGAGGACGCCGCGAGCGACCTCATGCCCGAGGATCGCTCGCGAGTCTGGAACAACGCGATCATGGAACTGGGCGGCGTCGCCTGCGAGCAGACCCCACGGTGTGACGAGGCCGGCTGTCCCTGGCGCGAGTGGTGTCACGCCTACGCCAGCGGCGACTTCACCGCTCCCGACGTGCCGACCCAACCGAGTTTCGAGGGGAGTCGCCGGCAGTTCCGCGGTCGCGTGATCGGGACGCTCCGGGAGTACGAGGAACTCGAGATCGACACCTTAGGTCACCGGATCCGCGTCGACTACGCGCCCGGAGGCCAGTACGGCCGTGACTGGCTCACGGGCTTACTGTCCGACCTCGAGTCGGATGGGCTGGTCGAACTCGACCGCGATGGCAGCGACGGCCCCGTCGCGCGGTTACAGCGCTAGGTGCTCCCGGTGGCCGATCGGTGACGGGAGACGGTATCCACGATCGTGTATTACGGAGTCAAGGCGAAAGCGTTTTTGAGCACGGTTACGGGGTATGATGTAATGACCGCCTACACCGCGACGGTGACGGTTCGACTCAAACGGGGCGTACTGGACCCCGAGGCCGAGACCACGAAGCAAGCCCTCGAGCGGCTGGGCTTCGAACTCGAGGAGTTGCGGTCGGCCGATCGCTTCGAGGTCGACCTCGAGGCCGATTCCGCGGACGGCGCACGCGAGCGCGCAGACGAGATGGCCGAACGGCTGCTGGCGAATCCGACCATCCACGACTACGACGTGGAGGTCGCAGAACGGTAGATGACGGTTTCGATCATCCGCTTTGGCGGCTCGAACTGCGATCGCGACGCGAAACGGGCACTCGACTATCTGGATATCGACGCCGAGATCGTCTGGCACGAGGACGGACTGCCCGAGGAGACGACGGGTATCGTCATCCCAGGTGGCTTTTCCTACGGCGACTACCTCCGGGCGGGGGCGATGGCGGCCCGCTCACCGATCATGGCCGACGTTCGCGAGGCCGCGGCCGCGGGCGTTCCGGTTCTGGGCATCTGTAACGGCGCACAGATCGGCTGTGAGTCCGGCCTGACCGAGGGTGCGTTCACGACCAACGAGAGCGCCCGGTTCCAGTGTGAACACGTCCATCTGCGCGTCGAGCGTAACGATACGCCCTGGACCGCCGCCTACGACGAGGGCGAAGTCATCGACGTCCCGATCGCCCACGGCGAGGGCCGCTACGAGATCGACGACGACCGGTTGGCAACTCTCGAGGACGAGAATCGCGTGCTCTTCCGGTACTGCGAGGAAGACGGGACGACGAGTCCCGACGCGAATCCGAATGGTTCCAAACACGATATCGCCGGCGTCCTCGGCGACCGCGAGTCCGTCGCAGTGTTGATGCCCCATCCCGAACGGGTAACCCTCCCCGACATCGGTCCGACGGACGGACAGGGTATCCTCCGGGGATTCGCGTCGCCGAGAAACGGCGTCTAGAGCCCGTATTCGATTTTTTCTACGAAACGCCTCCACGTTAAACGGAATGAACGAATCCGTGAACCGAGTCCAAGACTAATACGTTCGGGGTTCTTGTAGTCGACTGGAATACAGGGAATGTCCACGAACACCGGACCGAACGCTCGAGTTGTGGTCGTCGGTGCCGATACCGAGATCGGTCTCGAACGCGCCCTCGAGGGAGACGGCGTGACTACCGAGCGGGTTCGGACCATCGCGGCGTGCCTCGAGTCCCTCGCGACTGCCGACTGCGTCGTGATCGAGGGCGCACCCCCCGACGTCGGTCCGGTCGACTGCTGCAGGGCGATCCGGGAGCAGTGTCCCGCGATTCCGATCGTGATCGTTCCCGAGGACGGGAGCGAAGCACTCGCGGGCGCAGTCGTCGCCGCGGGAGCCGACGGCTACGTTCCTCGTTCACAGGTGTCCGACACCCTCCGCTCGCGGCTGGATGCAGTGCTCGAAACCCAGGCAGCGACGGATCAGCCTCGACACGCCGGGCCCGAGGGGGTCGTGACCGATACCACTCCGATGACGTCGGTCGCGGAGCCGTCCAATCGCCTCACGGCCCTCGTCGAACAGTCGCCGCTCGCGATCGTCGAGTGGACCCCCGCCGAGTTCGCCGTTCGAAACTGGAACCCGGCCGCGACGGAGCTGTTTGGCTATACCGCTGCCGAGGCGATCGGCGAGTCCGCCCTCGAGTTGCTCGTCCCCGCGGACGAGCGACGGGCGGTACGCGAGGAGTTGCGGTCGCTCGTCGACGGCGGCCTCACGGACCCGTCCTGGCGTGAGAGCTGTAACGTCCGCAAGGACGACACGACAGTTACCTGCGAATGGTTCGACATCCCGCTGGGCGCAGACGGCGAGATCGAGGGCGTCCTCTCGTTCGGACGGAACGTCACGACCGATCGCAAGCGGGCAAACGCACTCGAGGCGCTCCAGGAGACGACCCAGAAACTCCTGCGAGCCGAATCCGCCGAGGAGATCGGGGATATCGTGTTGACGGCGACCGAGGACGTAATCGATCGCTCGTTCGCCGGCATCCGGCTCTACGACGAGGAGAGTGAGACGCTCGAGGCCACACGCATCACGTCGACGCTCGAGGAATACACCGACAGTATCCCATCGGTCGGCCCCGGAGAGACCGTTTTCTGGGAGGCCTACAGCAATCAGGAACCGACGATCGTCGAGAACGTCCCGATGGACCGCGTTCCGTACGACATCGGGGCGGAAATCGGGACCGCACTCTTCCAACCGCTGGGCGATCACGGGCTGTTTACGGTCGCGGCACCCGGCGATGACACCCTCGACGACACCGAGATCCACCTGATCCACGTCCTCGCGAGGACCGCCGAAGCGGCGCTCGATCGGGCGGCTCGCGAACGCGAACTCGAGCGGACGAAGACCGTCGTCGAGACGGTCGGTGATTACGTCTATCAGCTCGATCTCGACGGCCGGTTCGTCACCATCAACGATACGACGATGGGCGAGATCGACTACGATCGCGACGACCTGCTCGGCGAGCACGTCTCGAAGCTTCTCACGGACGAGAGCGTTGACCGCGGACAGCGACACATTCAGGCGCTCATCGACGGCGAACGACGCATCGCGACCTACGAGGTCACCCTCACGGGACCCAACGGCGAGCGGACGCCGGGGGAGGTCAACATGGCACTGTTGCGGTCCAACGGCGAGATCGATGGGACGGTCGGCATCGCTCGAGACATCAGCGACCGCAAACGGATGAAACAACAGCTCGTCGACAGGAAGTCGAAAATAGAGGGGCTTCACGACGTCGCGTCCCGGCTCGACGACTGTCAGAACCGCGAGGAAATTTACGAAGTAACCGTCGAGGCCGCCGAAGACGTGCTCAACTTCGATCTCTGCTGTGTCGACAGGGGCCAGGAAGGGTCGCTCGTCAAACGGACTATTTCGTCCACTCTCGAGGCGGACCTCGAGGGAGAATTGCCGGTCGACGACGGCATTGACGGGAGATCTGATCGGACACAACGACCCTCCCGGATCGACGACGTCCAGGCGGACGACAACGCGGTGGCCAGCGTCGACGGTCTCAGGTCGGTACTGAGCGTCCCGATCGGCGATCACGGCGTGTTTCAGGCCGTTTCGATGGAGCCGGGCGCGTTCACCTCGGCCGACGCGGAACTGGCGGAGCTCCTGCTCTCCCACGTCACGGACGCACTCGACCGAATCGCGTTCGAAGAGCGGTTGCGAACCGAACGCGATCGCTTCGCGGCGCTGTTCGAGAACATTCCCGATGCCGTCGTCAGCGTCAGCCAGCTCGAAGACGGCCCGGTGGTCGAGGCGGTCAACCCGGCGTTCGAGCGGGTCTTCGGCTACGACGAGGCGGATCTCGTCGGCGAGCCGCTCGACGAGATCATCGTGCCGCCGGACAGGACAACCGAAGCCTGGACGCTCAATCGCCGCGGAAGCCGGGGCGAGGTCGGCGAGGCCGAGGTCAAACGACGGACGGCGAACGGATTGCGCGATTTCAGACTCCGCGTCGTCCCGATGGAGATGGACGGCTCGTCGGACCGTGCGTTCGGACTCTACACCGATATCACCGAGCAGAAACAGCGACAGAAGCGCCTCGAGATCCTCAATCGGGTCCTGCGTCACGACCTGCGCAACGGGATGAACATCATCGACGGCTGTGCGGAGATGCTCGACACGAGCGTCGACGACGCCGACCGCGAGTACGTCGAGACGATCCGCTGCCGGACGAGCGAACTCACCGCACTCGCACAGAAAACCCGTGCCGTCGAGCGCGTCCTCGACCGCGAGGAGGTCCCGAGCGGGCCGATCGACCTCGTCACGGCCGTCGAGCGTGCAGTCGCCCGCCTCGAAGACACCTCCGACATCGAAATCACCTGTTCGCTGCCCGAGCGAGCCGTTGCTCGAGGCGACGAGTACCTGGAAGCGGCCGTCTTTCAGATACTCGAGAACGCCGTCGAACACAACGACCGGCCACAGCCCTCCATCGACGTGACGCTGTGTAACCGGCCGTCCGACGGGCTGTTGACGCTCTCGATCGCCGACGACGGCCCCGGTATCCCTACCGAAGAACGCGACCTCCTCGAGGGCAACCAGGAGATTACGCCGCTCCGCCACGCGAGCGGCCTCGGGCTCTGGCTGGTCAACTGGGTCGTCACGCAGGCAGGTGGTCACCTGTCGTTTACCGACAACGAACCCCGTGGCACCGTCGTCACACTCGAGGTGCCTCGCGCCGATTCAGCAGCCCTCCGGTCCACGTCGGGCGACACGGCTGCGGGGGACGACCGGAGCCGGCTCGAGTTCTAGCGGCCCCACTCGTAGAACCACCAGCTCACCCCGAGCAACACGAGGCCCGCGCCGAGCGCGGACGTCGCTGGCTCGGGAAACACGAGCAAGAGGAGGCCGACGACGACCAACACGGCGGGCTCGAGTTCGTTCCAGTAGTCCGAAAACGACGGGTATCCCATACGGCTGGTAGTGGGTCGACGAGGAAATAACACATCCCGTCCCACGCAGCGTGGGTGCTATCGCGTCAGGGGCTGGTTGAAGCTTCGCTCGCGCTCGATGACCGTCTCCCAGGTCAGCTCACACTCACAGGAAACCTGCTCGAAGACCGTCGGATCCTGTCGGAGGTCGAAGTCCTTGATCGCCTTCTGGACGCGGTCGTCACACTCCTGGCAGTTGTGCGGGCCCCGATCGGAGCCGTGCCCGACCGGATCCGAGACGACGATGGCGTCGACGGCCGCCGTCGCCTCGAGCACGTGTGCGACCGACCACAGCCACGGCGGTCGGTAGCCATCGTTGAAGTAGAGGTCGTCGACCATGGTGTAGCGCTGGACGTTACAGGGGTTCATCGAGACGGTGTGACAGCCCTCGACGTCGGCACAGCGCTCGATCGACGAGATCATGTCCGCGACGGCTTCGGACTCGGTGAGGAAGGGCGGTTTCATCAGCAGGTAGGCCTTGATGCCGGCCTCGACGTCCTCACCTGCCTCCTCGTCGGCAGCCGCGGCTTCCGTGCAGGCGGCCTCGAAGTCCGCGAAGTCGAAGTACTTGTTCACGCAGTCGTGGCGGACCCGATCGGTGGCCGTCTCGAGGCCGATCGCGACGTCCGTGTCGATGCCGTGCTGGGTGAAGTCGGCGATCTTTTCGCGATCGACGAAGTCGGGCAGCGACTCGACGACGATGCGCTCGCGGTCGGCGAACGTGTCGGCGATCGCTCGTCTGGATTCCGCGCCGACCTCGCGCTCGTCGAGGAAGGAGCCGGAGGTGTAGATCTTGATGAGGTCGGCGGGATCGTCGGCATTGTCGGCTTCGTGGGAGAGACAGACGTCGATCTGGTCCATCAGGGCGTCGTGGGAGACGGAGCCGCCGTCGACGCTTTCCGCGACGTAGCCACACATCGTACAGCCGCCGGCGCGGGCCCACCGACAGCCGCCGGTGTTCAGGATGATCGTCAGGCTCGATTTGACGCCGCCGGGGGTGTTGTCCTCGTCGAGCCAGACTCGGGTAGGCTCGTGGGGATCGTAGCTGGCCTCCTTGCGCGAACGGATCTCGCGCATCACCTGATTGTGGGCGTCCATGCCCTTGCCCTGCTCGTAGACGTCCGGGCTCGGTTTGCTCATTACCGCCGTTACCCGTCGGAACGGTAAAGGCTCGTCGTCCTCGACCCCGTCTGTGGTCACTATCCATCCCTGGGAGACGATCGACGAGTAGTACGAACCGATTCACGGACACGAAACGGCGTCCCGCTCCCGATTGCGTCGACCGGAGACCGCGAGGTCGAACTGGCACGCCGGCGACTCGCATCACAGTGGATTCGAGGGTGGGTTGGTAGGTGGTGTGTCTCTGAACCGGCCTCGGCGAGGGCCGGACCGCCAGCGTTCCAGTCGACCGCGGTCCACGTACCACTATGTGAAAACGGATATAAACGTGTTTTCGATTCCAACAGTCGTCCGGTCGGTCGCGCCGGTGAAACGGCCGAGCAGCGGGGAAATCGTCCGACGGACGTCTGCCACGCGTCAGAAACCTATCGAGGGATTCATTGGGAGGGTCGTTGCGACGTACCGTATGTCGAACTCGACACCGACCAGTCTCAGGGTCGTACAGGGGGTAGCGGCACACGAAGGGGTCGATCCGATGAATCTCGAGCCGCCGCTACACGAGGTGATCGATACCGACGCGCTCGATGCCCTGTATCGTAAGGCGGACGCCTCGAGCGTGAGGATCGAATTCACGTATCGTGAGAACCACGTCCGGATCGACGAGTCGGGACACGTCGACGTGACGGACGCGACCACGGACTGCGGTAGTTCGACCGCAGTCGAGTGACAGCGGGACCCCGCGCACGGAGCGGGGCGGCTCCGAGTTCGTGCCCTCCGTCGCCGGTTTCACTTCCACTCCGCTGTCCAAACCCTCTTACAGCCCTGTCCCGCAGACGACGATAATGGACGGGAACGAGCCCCGCGAGTTGCCGGTCGCCGACGACGACCTTCCGTTCGATCCGGCCGAGACGACGATCGGGGACGGGGACGTGTTCGAGTTGCTCGAGCCCGCAGTTCAGGAGTGGTGGCTCGAGGAGTTCGGCGAGTTCGTCCCCGAGAACGACGGGTTCTTCACGCCGCCACAGCAGGGTGCGATCCCGAAGATCCACGAGGGGACGAACACGCTGGTCTGTGCGCCGACTGGCAGTGGCAAGACCCAGGCCAGTTTCTGTGCGATTATCAACGAACTCTACCGGCGCGATCGCGAGTCCGCAGCCGTCGACGACTCCGCCGATCCGGACCCGGACTCGGTCGATGGCCTCGAGAACTCTGTCTACTGTCTCTACGTCTCGCCGCTCAAATCGCTCGCAAACGACATTCACCGCAACCTCGAGGTGCCCCTCGAGGGGATCGAAGCGATCGTCGACGACCGGGAAGGCGAGGAGATGGGCGAGATCCGCCACGCAATTCGCCACGGCGATACCTCCTCGAGCGACCGCCAGAAGATGCTCGAGGAGACGCCCCACATCCTCAATACGACGCCCGAAACCCTCGCGATACTTCTCAACTCGCCCAAGTTCCGCGAGAAGCTCCGGACCGTCGAGTACGTCATCGTCGACGAGATCCACTCGCTGGCGGCGGGCAAACGGGGCACCCACCTCGCGGTCAGTCTGGAGCGACTCGAGGCGATGGCCGAGGGCGAGGTTACGCGGATCGGCTGCTCGGCGACGATCGAGCCGCTGTCCCGCGTGGCGGAATTCCTCGTCGGCTGTGAGGAACCCAGCGGCGAGGCACAGGGCGCTTCCCCCCGCGACTACGAGATCGTCGACGCGCGCTTCGCCCGCGAGTTCGACATGCAACTGGAGTGTCCGACCGACGACCTGATCAACACCCCCCGCGAGGTCGTCCAGGATCGGTTCTACCGGATGCTTCACGACCACATCCAGGACCACACGAACACGCTGGTGTTTACGAACACGCGGTCGGGCGCGGAACGGGTCCTCCACAACCTCCGGGAACGCTTCGACGCCTACGACGAGGACAACTCGGGCTGTCACCACGGGAGCCTCTCGAAGGAGGTCAGACAGGACATCGAGGGGCGGCTAAAGGACGGCGCTCTCGACGTGGTCACCACCTCGACCAGCCTCGAGTTGGGGATCGACATGCCCCACGTCGACCTCGTCGTACAGGTCGGCTCGCCCAAGTCCGTCGCAGCCTTGCTCCAGCGGATCGGCCGCGCGGGCCACCGCGTCGGGCAGACCGTCACGGGACGGGTGATCGCGCTCGACCGGGACGAACTCCTCGAGTGTGCGGTCATGCTGAAAAAGGCCACGGAGGGGTTCGTCGATTCCGTGTCGATCCCCCGGAACGCCCAGGACGTGGCCGCCCAGCACGTCTACGGGATGGCGATCGCGGAAATCCGGCCCGAGGCCGATCTGAAGGCGATCCTCCGGCGGGCCTACCCCTACCGCAACTACAGCGAGGACGAGTACGAATCGCTCATGCGATATCTCACCGCCGACTACGCCGGCCTCGAGGAGAAGAACGTCTACGCGAAGGTTTGGCGCGACGCGAACGACCCGCCCGACGGCCAGCACCACCACGAGGCGTTTCCGGTCGGCGAACCGCTGATCGGCAAGCGCGGTCGGCTCGCACGGGTCATCTACATGACCAACATCGGGACGATCCCGGATTCCTTCACCTGCGACGTCTACACGCGTGCGAGCGACGACTGGGTGGGCCAGTTGGACGAGGAGTACCTCGACACCTTGGAGAAGGGCGACGTCTTCGTCCTCGGTGGCGATCACTTCGAGTACCGCTACCGGCGCGGGTCGAAAGTCTACGTCGATCGCACGAGCGCGCGTCCGACCGTCCCCTCGTGGTACTCCGAGCGGCTGCCGCTCTCGTACGATCTGGGCCGCGAGATCCTCGCCTTCCAGGGCGAACTCCTCGCGCGCTACGACGACGGCGGGCCGCCGCGAGTCCGCACGTGGCTCCGGGAGTTTCCGCTGGACGACGACAGCGTGCGGGCCATCGCCCGCCTGTTCGATCACCAGTGTCAGTACGCCGGCGTCGAAAGCGTGAGCACGACCGACCGGCTCGCGATCGAAGTCGTCCGGGATCGCGAGGAGTACGAACGTCACTACTACATTCACTCGACGTACGGCCGCAAGGTCAACGACGGCCTGTCGCGGCTGCTCGCCTATCGCTGTGCTCAGGAGGCGACGGCAAACGTCCGCGTCGCCGTCGCGGACAACGGTTTCGTCCTCTCGATGCCGCTGAACCGAAAGGTCGACATCGAGGGGATCGTCGCCGACCTCGAGGCCGAGCAGGTCCGCGATAACCTCCGAGCCTCCCTCTCGGGGACGGATCTGCTCCAGCGGTACTTCCGGATCAACGCGACCCGCTCGCTGATGATCCTCAAACGCTACAAGGGCTACGAGAAGTCCGCGAGCGAACAGCAAGTTTCCAGTGAGATGCTGCTTGGCTTCGCCGAGGACCTCGCGGAGTTCGCCGTGATCGAGGAGACCTACCGCGAGATCCTCGAGGACAAACTCAACGTCGACGAGATCGAGGCTCTCGTCCGCGCGCTCGCCAGCGACGAACTGACCGTCTCCCGGAGACTCCTCGATTCGCCGACGCCGCGGGCCTTCGGCCTCGCGACGCTCTCGGCCAGCGACGTCGTCCTCGCCGAAGACGAGAGCGCCGCCCTCCAGTCGTTCCACGAGCGCGTGCTCGAGGAGATCGGCGAGGAGTCGCTCGCGGGCCTGACGGCGGGTTCGGACGACGAATAGCGGCCGTCGAGCCCCGCTCTCGGCAATCTGTCGGGGGACGGAGCCATCGCGCCATTCTACAGTATAAATAGTTAACATCGGTAGTCCTCGCCCAAACTGACTTTATCTTGGAAACTGAATGAGGGTGTGTCACCAATGATTATGTGTGAACTACCGGCACGAACCAGCCGAGACGATCGGCAGCGGCCGCACGACGGTCCGGGTCGTCCGCCGACGGAGCGCTCCGTGAACGGAGGGGTCTAAATGGTCGATCACGAGACGTGGAGCGAGCGACAATCGTCGACGACGGTCGCGGTCGACGGCCACGACCTCGAGGTGGCCTACTACGAGGACGGCCCCGACGAGAGCGACGGGCCGCCGGTGGTCTTCGTCCACGGCATCCCGACGTGGTCGTTCCTCTGGCGCGATATCGTCCCCGCGATCGCCGACGATCGACGCACGATCGCACCGGATCTGGTCGGCTACGGCAACTCCGCGATGCACGACGGCTTCGATCGCTCGATTCGCGCCCAAGAGGCGATGCTCGAGGCCCTGCTCGCGGATCTCGATGTCGATCGGATCGCACTGGTCGCCCACGACATCGGTGGCGGCGTCGCCCTGCGATTTGCCGCACACAATCCCGAGATGGTCGATCAGCTCGTCCTCTCGAACGCGGTCTGTTACGACTCCTGGCCGGTCGAGTTCGTCTCGAACCTGGGACTGCCGTCGACCGCCGAGATAGGGCGTGAGGAACTCGAAGGGCGACTCGACGCGGCGTTCGTCGAGGGGGCGTACGGTGAGGCCGATCCCGAATTCATCGCGGGAATGAAAGCACCGTGGCTCACCGACGAGGGCCACGTGTCACTCGTTCGCAATGCAGTCTCGACGAACACGAACCACACGATGGAGATCGACTACGGCGCGATCACCGCAGAGACGCTGCTGTTGTGGGGCGAAGACGACGTGATGCAACCCTACGACTACGCCGAGCAACTGGCCACAGACATTCCGGCGGCCGAACTCGCGCCGCTGTCGGAGGCCTACCACTGGGTTCCCGAGGACCAATCGGACGCGTACGCCGACCGCCTCGGCGAGTTTTTGACCGAATCGAACACATAAAACCATGTATACGATGGAATTACAGCTAGTATGAGCGACGAATCACCGAACTGGGAATTCAAAGATCGCGATATCGCGATCCTCAGCGAACTCTCGAACGATCCGCAGTTGTCCTCGCGCGAACTGACGCAAGTACTCGAGTCCGAATACGACATCGACGTCTCCCACGTCACCGTCAGCGAGTCGATCCGGCGGATGCGCGACGAGGGCGTCTTCCGCGAGGCGATCATCCCGAACGAGGAGTACTACATCTTCGCGCTGTTCGAATTCAAGTTCAACCCCGAACACTTCGCCGACAACTGGCGCGACGCCATGGAGTACGTCAAGGCGGACAAACACACCCTGTTTTTCTTCCTCTCGGACGGGGAGTACCAGTGGAAAACGGTGATGATGTTTCGGGACCGCGAAGAGATCTCCAAGTGGATCCACGACTGTTATCGGGATTACGGAACGGTCATCGCGAACATTCGAAATTCGGCGGTCCACAACGTCCTCAAGTTCCAGACCGACCCACGGATCTTCGAAGAGCTCGGCGACGATCAGGAGGAGTGACCGACTCGTGATCCTCGAGTCGGACCCGAGCGGTCACTCCTCCCCGATCCCATCGCGGAACAAGCGGTAGGTAGTGCGACCGACGGCGGCCTCGCCGTCCGCGCCGCTGACGGTGACGTCGGTGACGCCGGTCGAACCGCCGGCCCGGAGCACCTCGGCTTCGGCTCGCAGGTCGCCAGTCGCCGGTCGCAGATAGGAGACGTTGAGGTCGGTCGTCGTCAGGAACGCATCGGCGGGATTCTCGAACGTCGTCCGCAGAGCGAACGCGCTCGAGGTATCGATCAGCGTCGCGACGATGCCACCGTGGACCGGATCGTGTCCGTCGTTGCCGACCGGGTTCTCGAAGTCCTCGTCCTGTTCGATCACCAGGACTGCTCGTCCGTCCTCGAGGTGTTCGACCTCGAGGTCGAGCCACGACAGGTAGCCGTGACGCTGGACGAACGACTCCCACTCCGGCCAGCCCGATGCGTCCGCCGGTCCGTCGGTCATCTTACTTGCCCTCGAACTCGGGCTCGCGGTCCTCGGCGAACGCGGCGGTCCCTTCCAGCACGTCGTCGGTGCTCGAGAGGAGGCCAAAGCCCTGGCTCTCCATGACCAGTGCGGCGTCGAGGCTGGCGTCTTGCCCCTCGTTCATGACCTTCTTGGCGACCTTGAGACCGATCGGCGGGCCCGAACGGAGGTCGTCGAGGAACTCGCCGACGGTGTCGTCGAAGTCCTCTCGCTCGACGGAGCGGTTGATAAGACCCCAGTCCTCCGCGCGGTCGGCGTCGATGTGGTTGCCACGGAAGACGAGTTCCTTCGCGCGGGTCTCCCCGAGGATCCGGGTGAGCCGCTGCGTGCCGCCGCCGCCGGGGATCAGTCCGAGGCCGATCTCGGGCGCACCGAACGACGAGCGCTCGGTCGCGATCCGCAGGTCACAGGCTAACGCGAGCTCCAAGCCGCCGCCGAGACAGAAGCCGTCGATCTTCGCGAGGACGGGCCGGGGGAACTCGTTGACCGTCTCGAAGCCGGGCGTGACGTCCATCATATCGGTCGGAGCCGTATCCGCGAATCCGGAGATGTCCGCACCGGCGCTGAACGCCCGGTCGCCCGATCCCTCGATCGTCGCGACCCGTACCTCGTCGGTATCGACCGAGGAGAACAGGTCGTCGATCTCGGAGAGCAGATCCTCCGACAGCGCGTTCATCCGGGACGGTCGGTCGAGTTCGACCTGCAAGACGCCGTCCTCGAGCTCGTAGTTCAGGTCGTGGTAGGGACCGAGTTCGTCGTCGCCGTAGTCGTAGAAGCCAGCGCCGGCCTCCTCTCCGGTCTTGCCCTCCTCGACGAGTTCCTCGAGGTAGGGATGGGGCTCGAACCGGTCCGCGCCCGTCTCCTCGTAGAGCGTCTCGAGTTTCTCGAGGACCGTCTCGAGGCCGATCTTGTCGCCGCGTCGGCAGATGCCCTCGGGGAAGCCCAGCCCGAGCTGGACGCCGGTGTCGACTTCTTCGGGGGTCGCGACGCCCTCGCCGACGAGGAAGGCCGCGCGGTTGATCATACGGGCCTCGACGCGGAGCCAGTCGAAGTCGCCCGCGTCCTCGGGTTCGTAGTCGGCACCGTCGCCGTCCTCGTAGTCGTAGAAGCCCTTGCCGGTCTTCTGGCCGAGGTCACCGGCCTCGACTTTCTCCTCGGTGATCGGCGGGATCGGGCTGTCGCCCTCCTTGCGGACGTGGTAGCCGACGTCGATACCAGTGAGGTCGCCGAGTTCGAACGGCCCCATCGGGTAGCCCCGCTCGTGGGCCATCGTCGCGTCGGCCTCGCGGATCGTCGCCTCGTCGTTCGAGACCATAAAGGCGGGTTCGCCGCCGAAGGGTCCGACGATGGTGTTGACGACGAAGCCACGAACGTCCTTGCGGACGTAGATCGGCGTCTTGCCGATCGACTCGACCCACTCGTAGCCGGCCTCGGCGGCCTCGTCGCTGGTGTCCTCGCCGTAGATGACTTCGACGAGGTCCATCTTCACCGGCGGGTTGAAGAAGTGCAGACCGAGCACGCGCTCGGGCGTGTCGACGGCCTCCGCGATGTCCGAGATCGGCAGGCTCGAGGTATTCGTCGCCAGCAGCGTGTCGCCGCTGGTGTACTCCTCGAGGTCCGTGAAGATCTCGTGTTTCAGGTCGAGCTCTTCGGGTGCGGCCTCGATGACGAGGTCGGCGTCGGCGACGGCCTCTTCGAGATCCGTCGTCGTGTCGATCCGCGAGAGGACCTCCTCGGCCGACTCGTCGATCATCTCCTTCTCCTCGAGTTTCTCGAGGCTCCACTTGATCGACTCGTAGCCGTCCTCGACGAACTCGTCTTTGATGTCCCGCATCGTGACGTCGTAGCCGGCCATTGCCGTGACTTCCGTAATTCCGTGCCCCATGTTCCCCGCGCCCAGCACCGCAACACGGTCAATGCTTTCGAGTGACATGGTCGTGTCGTCGGTCGGGAGTCTCTTAATTCCACCGACACCGCATTACCATTGTTAAGAGTTTCTCCGGCCCGTTCACCGCGTGTACGCACATCGTTGGCTGGTGAAATTTCTGTAATAGTTGTTGCAGTTCGGGCCAGTCAGTCGGGACGGGCCGGATCGGGCTCGAGGCCGACGACCGACCGGCCACGGACGTTCGCGTAGCCCGACGGCGTGAGCTTCACCGCCGGGACGCCGGGGAACGTCAGCGTCTGGACGGTCAACAGCGGACGGTCGATGTCGACGCCGCCCTCGCGAAGGGCGTCCTCGAGCAGGTCGAACTCTGTCGCGAACGTCTCCGGGGCCAGTTCGGCGGCGGTCGCGGCGATCGGCATCGCGAGATCCGCCACCACCTCGCCGTCACGAGCGACCGCAAACCCACCGCCCATCGACGCGACCCGGTCGGCAGCGACGACGGCATCGTCGGTGTCGGCGGCGACGGTCACCAGCCCGGGGCTCTCCCAGGTTCCGGTCGTCGCGATCGCCCCCGATTCGAGACCGTAGCCGGTGAGAAAGCCGGTAAAGCCGCGGTCATCGGTCGCCGGATCCCGGTCGAGCAGCGTCGCGGTGAGGACGTCGTTGTGCGGGTCGGGACCGAGCCGCGGCTCCCTGCCGTCGCCGGCATCGACGATACCGGCATCGACGGTCGTTTCGGTCGTCACGAGGCCACTATCGGCCGTCATCGCACGAACCGTCCCGTCCGGGGCCGCCTCGAGCGGTGCGGTGAACCGCTCGCGTTCGAGCGCGACCGAAACGGTGTCGTAGACGTACTCCGGGTACGGATCGGTTCTGGCCTCGACGAGCGGATCGCCGTCGGCGACGACGACCTCGCCTTCCGCACAGACCGTTTCGACGGCCATCGTCTCGAGGTCGTCGACGACGACGAGATCGGCGACGGCCCCCGGTGCGACGATGCCCCGGTTCGCGAGTCCGAACTGCTCCGCCGTGTTCCGGGTCGCGGCGTCGATCGCGTCGGCCGGCTCCACCCCGGCATCGATCAGCCGGCGGACGAGTTCGGCCATGCCAACGCCCTCGAGCAGATCGCCCGGCCAGACGCCGTCGGTCGAGAGGGAGACGCTCCCCGGATCGAGCGCCGGATACGCCTCGATAAGTGCCGCGAGGTCGTCGCGGATCGAGCCACAGCGCCCGACCACGTGGATCCCGTTCTCGGCGCGTTCACGGATTCCGGCGGCCGAAATCGCCTCGTGGTCGTTGTCCACGACGGTCGCGAACGCCCGCAGCGAGTCACCGCGACAGCCCGCACCGTGTCCGACGATCGCGGCGTTTTTCTCGCGGGCGCGCTCGTAGAGGCGCTCGATCGGCGCATCCTGCCCGACGACGTGGATCCAGTCGATCTCGCCGACGCCGACGACCCGCTCGCGCTCGAGCAGGCTCGAGAGCGCCTCGAGTTCGGCGGGGGAGCCGGTCGCCGGCTCGAACGTATCGACGAAGGCCTGCGGCGGCAGCGTCACGTAGGTCGAAATCGGACAGTCGGCGGTCCGCTCGAGGAACGTCTCGACCCCACGGCTTCCGAACAGCAGCCCCAGCCCGGAGCTCTCGGTGACGATCGCGGTCGTCCCGGTCGCGAGCAGTTCCGGGACCGCGCGATCGAAAATCAGCTGGATGTCCGCGTGCGTGTGGGCGTCGATCAGTCCCGGCAAGACGACGCGATCGGCCGCCGAGACGACCGTCGTGTCGGGCCCCGTGACCGAACCCGCGTCCTCGGGCAACGCAGCGATCCGGTCACCGACGACCGCGACGTCGCGCTCGAGGAACTCTCGGCGGTTCGAGCAGTAGACCCGTCCACCCTCGACGACCAGATCCGCGGTCGCGCCCTCGCTCTCGAGGGCGATCGGCTGTAACTCGTTCATCTTCACTCGATCTCGTGTGCCCTCCCACGTTAATCGCTCGTGTGGCGGATGATCCGCCGGCGACACTCGTCCGCCGCGCTGGATCGCGTCTGGAAAGCCCTATTCTGTTGTCTGCGAAAGAACTATATTCGCAGCCGACCTCTCTACGGGAGAGACTCACATGAACAAACACTTCGACGACAGCCGATACTACCTCACCCGCGCCGCCGACCACGCCCGCCTCGGCGTGTCCGAATCCCTCGCCGCTCCCGTGGCTCGCGTTCGAACCCTTCTCGGCCGAGAGCCGGAACCCGCCCCCAGCCGCGTCGACGGCGTCCTGGCGGCCGTGACCGCACTCGAGACGCGAGCGACGACGCGGACCCGCCGGACGGTCGGGTCGCTGCGTGAGCGGGTGGGTGCGGGTCGCTCGAGCGAATCGGACGACGATCGGTGAAAGGAAGCCTTAAGTTGACCGCACGGGAAGCACCTCGTGCGGGTTGGTGATCTAGTCCGGTTATGATACCTCCTTCACACGGAGGAAGTCGGCAGTTCAAATCTGCCCCAACCCACTCGTCGCTTTGTTCCTCGTAACGTAGTAAACTACCAGGGAACGGAATGGCACTGCCGGTTTACCTTATTAGTCGCCTCGCAATAACCACGACTGCGATTCCAGCAACGACGACGCCGATGATCGTCGGAGCGAGTTGACTTGCTCCCCACTCCCAGCCAAAGACCTGCGTGCCCACAACTGCGACCATGGCAACGATGAGGCCGAATGCAGTGACCAGGGACGATTGGTCCGGATACCTGGACGACATATCCGCCGTATTGTTGGACGTGTACGGTGGTAAATGTACGCACGATACGTCTCGGATACTGTTCAAATACGGCGATTCCCTGCGAAGTTAACCGCCCTGACCCACTCATCGGCTGTTTCCGGTGCGGTGTTAGCAAAAATATTTGGGTAATGGTATGTTCATCATATTATTTCTATAAAGATATGTTCAGCGGTGTTCCGTCTCCAGGCTGTTCGTCTCTGCAATCGAAGTACAGCGATAACATCCAGCGTGTACGGGCTGTGAACCATCAACGAGAGACACAGCGTCGTTACCGTCGTAGTTCCCACTGCGTTCAGTGAGAGACGACTGATCGAGATCCGTTGTTAAAGCTCGTTCGAGCGTTGTATAGGGCTGATTCGCTTATGCCATGACCAATTAGGATGTTCGTACACTAGTTTCATCAGTAAATCAGATCGCGGGTTTCGTCGCCCGAAACGTGATCCGCCAATCGTTCATCGCCCGACTGTAGAGCAGTTCTGTGAACCACTTCTAAACGGTCGCCCGAGCCGCTGGAGGATTTTATATATAAACAATAGAGACAGTATTCGAAAGAGAGTCTAGGTCGGTGTAGCTGACTATTCAGTTTCGTTAGCGGTCGCGGCGTCGCTGTACAACCCTCGAATCGATTCAGTCTCCACACCCGCTACGGCGGTGGATCGTTGGCATGGACACACAATCGTACCGCCTCGTTTTCCACCGTCCCTAAACACCGCTCCGCTCGCCCCCAAAGTTCTCCTAAATCACCCTCATAGCACTTGCTGAGCAGGTATGCGAACAGCAGTCGAAAGTAACTCAACGGTCTCGCTTACTGCTCTGCCCCAACTAGATAGTACCAAGCGGATCTCCATCTCGACTGTAGACAAATAACACATCCCTGACCGGACCTCGAGTGGCCCCCTCGTTTACCGACTTCCGAAACGAATCAAACGAACTCGAGTTCCGAGTGTTCGTACGTGTAACACTTGCTCTCGTTCTCTTCACAGTGCGCAGCCAACCTCCCGGGCCAAACGCCCTCCTCATCGAAATCGGTCAGGTACGCAACAGTAACAGCGGTAGACGGATTCGAAACCTGCCAACTGAAGATAAAGTTATACAAACGATCGAGAACTGGTCTCAGTATGGAAACGAAGCGGATCTCGGAAGTCGTCCAAAACGTTAATTATTCGTATCTTCTCCCCGCTATTCAGCGGGAATTCGTCTGGGAGACGGACGACATCGTGGATCTGTTCGATTCGTTACTTCGGGACTACCCGATCGGTGCGTTGCTTCAGTGGAATCTCTCCGCGGACGCCGCCGAGTCGCAGCCGAAGTATCAGTTCGTCACACACTATATTAACGAACCGAGCTTTCCACCATCGCTGACGACACCGACACATAGAAATCCGCCATACGAATCCGACGATCCGCTTCCGTCACCAGTCAAGTTAGTCCTCGACGGGCAACAGCGGCTCACCGCGTTGAACATCGGTCTCAAAGGATCGTATTTCGAACGAAAGCATGGCCACCGGCGTGATACGGCCAGTTCGTGGGTCCAAAAACGACTGTATCTCAATCTGCTCTCCGACCCAACGACTGTCGACTCCGAACTCGGTAACAAGTACGATTTCTCTTTTCGTGCTGAACGGTCGGTGACACGGAACGCATACTGGTATCCCGTAAACAGGATCCTCTCGATTTCCGATAGCGACGAGTTTTATTCCGAGCGTCAGGAGATAGAGCGTCGCATTCGCGAGTTGGTCTCCGATGCTCCGGACGGAAAGAATCCGGATTCCCTCGTCCTGAACGCCCAGCGAAACTTCGAGGATCTCCATCGTGCGGTCCACAAAGACGAGAAACTCCACTTCTTTACGGAAGACGAGGACGACATCACTCGAGTCCGAGACGTCTTCGTCCGGATAAATCAGGGGGGCGTGACACCGAACAGATCGGAAATCTTGTTGTCGCTTATGACGAGTTGTTGGCAACAGGAGCCACCTGCGATCAACGCTCGCGACGAGGTTCACTCGATGGTCGACGAACTGAACGGGTCGATCGACGGGGGAAACTCCCCGTTCAATACGAAACACGTTCAAAAGGTCTTGTTGGCCAGTAACGAAAACGAAATTCAGTACCGATTCGACAATTATACCCTCGAGTTGCTCCGCGAACTCAAAGAGATCTGGTTGACGGACACCTTCGAAACGACGATGAACCAGCTCGCCAGGTTGTTCGAGAGTTATTATCCGACGGTTGCTCACATCCTGAGCCCGGCACTGTACACACCCGTCGCGTACTATCTCTATCAAAACGGGAATCCGTCGCTCGACCCGACTTCGGTCGACGGACGCGAACGACGCGAGTCGATCCTCTACTATATTTGTGCGGCCCGACTGAACGGCTTCACGAGACAGTCGTCAAACCAGATCGCAGAGCGCGTCCGGGACGTGATCCGAGATAGTGAGGGGACGACGTTCCCCATCGATGAGATCAGTGAGGAGGTGGAATCGAGCTACGGGAGTTCCCTTCGGTTCACGGATGAAAAGATAGAAACGCTGTTCGAGGAACTTCGGTATGGAAAACGAGGCGTTCAGTTTTTGCTACAGCTATCTCACTATCCCGATGAGCCAGCGCGGGGGAAAGACTACGAGATCGATCACATCATTCCCAAGTCCGTTTTGCCCGATGACGCGGACGCAGACCGCGTCGGGAACTTACAGTTGTTGGTCGATAAAACGAACCGGATGAAATCCGACGACGACTTTCAGGAGTGGCTGCGATCGCGGACTGAATCGTATAGGACGACACATCACATTCCAGACGGTGCGACGGAAATGACCTTCGAGGAGTTCGTCGAGCACAGAGAACAGCAAATCAAGGCACACATTCTCGACCAACAACCACTGTAGTCCCCATTGTTCGTTCCGTAGGTGTTGGATATGATCACCGATCACAGCCACTGTCAGCCGCAACGTCCGTGGAAGTCACCCGTTCGAATCCGCTTTACCGTCGGAGCGATGCGTGCCGATAAATAGCGAGACACGTTCTCTTATAGGAGAGTTCGTTCCTGTCAGGAGGCAGGTGGGGTCAGCCGACGAACGTTTAATATGGCCCGTATGGTACGGCCACACATGGTTTATCGACTCCGCTGTGACAGCTGCGAACTCGACCGTGAGTGTCCTGACTGGGCCGAAGCGAACAGGTTCGCCAGCGACCACGAAGCCGAATACGTCGATCACTGGGTGAGTATCGTCGACCTGCAGGAGGCCTAAGGTCTCCAGCAGTTCGACCGAACGACGGGCGAGCGTTCCTCGGCTGGCCCGATGAGGACGGGATGGGTGTCGATCGGACGGCGACCGAACCTTCGCACGGACTCCTGTCAGTCAGCGCTGGCCCAGCCGCGATCCGCCGCGGGTGTGCCGGGAAACTCTGACAGGGGCCGTCTCAATCGTCCTCGAGTCCGTCCCTCGTCGAAAGGGATGCGGACAGGACGGCAGTGTGTACGGTGCGACTGTCCGTCTCCTGAATCGTGGCGGCCGCCTGGAAGCGCTCGCGGGCACGCGTCACCGTCCGTGGCTCGGCGGCGAGGTGGGCGAGGACGAACGCGTCGGCGTCGACTCGCCGCGCGGCGTCGAAATCCGCCTCGTCGTACAGGTCGGCGAAGGACGCGACCACGTCCGCGAGGAGGTCGTCGGTCGCATCAGCACCGGGATCGCCCACGGGAACGCCGGAGTCGGACGGATCGAAGTAGTTCCCGTAGTCGACGACGCCGGCCTCCGCGTACAGGTACTCCGCCAGCGCATCGAAGACATCCGCCGAGAGATAGACGCCGAACAGTGTGTAGCGATCGTCACTGGTCATAGATAGCTAGCCGTTCGCTCTCCCGGAAGAGAGGGCCTCGAGTACAATAAATCTATACGGGTCGACAGCCGTCCCAGCACTGTCGATTCTCGATCACACTCGTCGTCGACACGCAACGGACGATAGGAGTCTCCGAAACGATCGACACACCGACCGCAACGCCGTCATGCGGTCGACTGTGCAGGACGTTCAGTGGCTACGACAAGCTGTGCCGTCTCGAGACCCGCAGGCGTTGGGCCTGCTCGATCCAGTTCGCCGCGTTTCTCGGTGACCTCGGCTGCCTCGGCGACGGTATCCCTGTCGGCCCGCGCGAGGTCTGCGAGCGAGGAAATGCCCGCATCGACGAGCCGCTTGCGGCCCCTCGCGTCGAGCCCGTCGACTCGCTCGCCGGGGTGCTCCCGTCTGCCTGCTATGGCTTGGGTCCGACACCGGAGCGACCGTCTCCTGCTCCCATCGTCGCGGCGGCGATTCCGACGGGTACGCTGGCGACCGTCCCGGCGAGGTTCAACTGCTGTCGCTGTAGCGCGATCCCACTGGCGATGGAGGCTCCTGCGAGGCGACCGTGAAGCTCGGCCGTCCGTTTTGCCGGCTCCAGGGTCGCTCGCTGGACGGCGAACGTGACCGACAGCGGAGTGGGTGCTCGGCTCCGATCGTCGGTCCCAGCTGTTGTCGAGGAGCCGTGGGCCGCCCCGTCTTCGGGGACCGTCTCACGGTTCTCGACGGCCGTTCGGTCGTATTCTCCGGGAGTCTCGGCGGGTCGACGATCGATTTCCGAGCCGTCCTCGGTGACGATTCGACGGTCGACGGGTTCGCGGTGGCCTTCGGATTCGATTGGCTCCCCACCGATCGTATCCGGGTCGATGTCGGGACCCGTCTCGTGGTCGATTTTCGCGGCCGATTCGAAGTCCAACCCCCGATCGAGTTCGTCGACGAGGTCTCCCGCTTCGGACGGACTCGAGTCGATAATCACCAGTGGCCCCTCTCGGTCGCCGTATCGCGTTATCGATCATGACGTACCGCTGAGGTATAAAGCGTTTTAGCGCTGAGTCCTGAACGCTCGAGCGTGGCTTCTCGAGTACCGAATCCGTTCCGCTGGCTCCTGCTGTCGATCGGCCTCCTGCTCGCGCGGGTCGGGATCGTCGACGGGCGACGGGCCGAGCGGACCACCGATCTCGCCTGGCCGCGGATCGTCACGGGCATCGCGCGTATGTCCAAATCCGCCGCGGACGTGGCGATGGTCGGCATCGCCCTCGGTCCGGCAGCGATCGCTGGCGTCGGCTTCGCGACGCCCTTCTGGGCGATGGCGTTCGCGCTCGGTGGTGGGATCGCGGGCGCGACGATCAGCCTCGTCTCCCAGCGCTACAGCGCTCGAGCTACCGAGGAGTTGTCGATGGCGGTGACGACGAGCGCGCTGGTCGTCGTCGCGATCACCGTTCCCCTCGCCGCCCTCTACTGGACCGTTCCCGAACGGCTCATCTCGCTCGTCGGGGACGATGCGACGTCGCTGGCCTACGGCGCGGACTACCTTCGGGTCGTCGCTATCGGCGTGCCGATCGCCGCGTTGAACCTGATCGGCAGCCGAACGCTCGTCGGTGCCGACGACGCGTGGACGCCGATGGTCCTCCGAGCGGGGGGCGCGGCCGTCAACGTCGCCATCAACGCCGTCCTGTTGTTCGTCCTCGAGGTCGGCGTCGTCGGGGCGGCGATCGGCACGGTACTGGCGAACGCCCTCGTCCTGGCGGCGTTCGTCACCGGATTTACCCTCGGCCGGCTTCCGCTCGTGGGCGAGTTCCCGGTCACTGTGGCCGTTTCCCGCCCGTACACGACGGTCGACGACGTCCGGAACGTGGTCGGTATCGGGACGCCGCTCGTGTTTACGAACGTCGCCCGCCGAGCCGCACAGTTCCCCATGCTCGCCATCGTCGCGTTGTTTGGGCCGAACGTGGTGGCCGCCTACGTCGTTGCCCGACGCGTCCGTGACCTGATGGACACGCCCGGTTGGGGGTTTTCGCTCGCGTCCAGTAGTCTGGTCGGACAGGAACTGGGGACCGGCGACGAAGGAGATGCCGGCACCTACGGCCGCGAAGTCCTCTGGTTTGGCACTGCCGTCTACCTCTTCAGCGCGACCGTCGTCCTCGTCTTCGCCGGGCAGATCGGCCGACTCTTCGTGACCGATCCGTCGATCCTGCCGCTCGTGACGACGTTCATCGCCGTCGCTTGCGTAAGCGTCGTCTTCCGGGGCATCAGCGGCGGTGCGACCGGTCCTCTCCGCGCGAGCGGTGACACGCACTGGCCGTTCTACGGCCAGGTGCTCGGACTCTACGTGTTCGCCCTCCCCGTGGCCGCTCTCGGCGCGATCTCGGTCCCAGTCCCGTTCCTCGGAACGGTCACCCCGCTGGGGATCGGCGCGCTCTATGCGGCGCTGGTCCTCGAGACGCTCGTTCCGGCGGTCGTCACCTACCACCGGTTCGCTGCCGGCCGCTGGAAGGTCATCAGTCGGGAGTATCGCCCGGAGTCGGCACACGGTGATTGAACCCACCGTGTGACACGGTGTTGCCCGACCTCGAGAGAGCCAGTATACCGAGATCGAACGGGGCCGGAAACGCGAGTCGCCCGTCGTGTTGGGATCGTTCCGTATAATGATTGAAAATAGATAGAAATAAGGACGTACCAGATCGGCAGTATCTGCTCTCTGAGGGAGCTCGATATTACACGCCAGTTTCGGCTCGATCTGAAAATATTACTTTATGTATACTATTATTGAAGATATTCTAGTGATAAGACACAAACTGGCGAGGGGTTGGGTAGTCCTGATAAAAGCGAAGGCGAACGACGGTGCTGTCGCTCACGAATCAGGAGAACCCGAGAAAATCAGGCGGTGCTACCCGTAATCCACCTTGGCAATCTCCCGCCGGAACGGCTTCAACCGCACTGAGTAGTCGTCATTCGGATTCCTCCCCGGTCCAGTTTGATAAGCGTATCCGCCAATACCCACGCGTCGTAGAGCGCGACCGCCTAGAACCAAAACAACACGCGAACGGCGTACTGGTCGGTGTTCGTAAACGGAATGAAGTTCTGCTTCAACCCGGTAGTCCGTCTCCACGTTCCAGCGAGCCGCGTACTCACGGAGTTTCGTACGGACGCTCTCGCGGTTGTCCGGGACGTCGTGGCTGGTGACGTAGACGAACCATGGCCCGTCGTACTCCTCGATTTCGGGGTGGAGACACCGGGCATAGTATGCTCGTGCGTGAGCGAAGGGGTTGGTGCCGCGGTGACGGTCGCCCGTGATGTCCCGAAACGTGAACTTGTTCTATGTTGTGTACGCTTAATATCGATCACCGAATAGGTGGACACAAACGATGTCTCCCCGCACAACTGATCCTCCAGAACATGACCCCGTCGTTTCGGTCTCGGGCCTCACAAAACGCTATACAGGAGAAACAGGCCGTGTCACAGCCGTTGATGACGTTTCCTTTGGTATTCAGTCCGGGGAAATTGTCGGACTCCTCGGCCCAAACGGCGCTGGCAAAACGACAATCGTCAAAACTGTTCTCGGACTCATCACTCCCACACGTGGCGATGTTTCTATTCACGGCGTCCCTGTGCATGAGGCCCGTTCACGCGCATACAACTACGTGAGTGCTGTCCTCGAAGGCGCACGCAACGTCTATTGGCGTCTGAGCGTTCGTGAAAATCTCGCGTTTTTCGCTGGCCTCCATGGCATCGATCCCCGAACACGTGTCGACAGACACGAGGCGATCATCGACACGCTCGGACTCACCGGAAAGGCAGACGAACCCGCCAAGAATCTCTCGCGTGGCATGAAGCAGAAAGTCGCGCTCGGCTGTACACTCGCCCGCGAGACTCCTGTCCTCTTCCTTGACGAACCGATGCTTGGCCTCGACGTGGAAACGTCCCGCGATCTCCAAACCGAGTTACAACGCCTTGCCCATGAGGAGGACAAAACGATCGTGATTACGAGTCACGACATGGATATCATCGAAGCCGTCTGCGACCGCGTGATCGTTCTCAGTGACGGCGACATCGTCGCTGATGATTCCGTCGACAGCTTACTCGATGTCTTCCAGTCCCGATCATACCGCGTCCAACTGACCGAGAACCCGCCAGCACACTTACGAGAGCAACTCGACACCCGCTTCCAGCTACTTGACTGGCGGACCGACACTGACTCCGTGGAGTTCGAAATCGCGCTTGCAGGCAGCGAGGAGTTCTACGAGTGTGTCGATATACTTCAGACGGCAGAGGCGACTATCAGGTCGGTCACTGAAATCGAGCCTGATCTGGAAGACGTCTTCGTTGAGCTGACGACTGCTGAGTCAGTATCACCGGAGGAGGCGGAGTCATGAATCGGCATCTCATCTTGTTTCGAGTGATTGCGAGTAAATCAGTAACGCTCTCGCGTCGCTATCCCGTGAATACAGTGGTGGGATTCGTGACGCTGTATCTGTTTTTCGCGCTCATCTTCTTCGGCGGGCAGTTTGTGGCAGCGGATTTGATTTCCCGGTCAGTGGGACCACTCGTTGTCGGGTATTTCCTCTTCACGATGGCGGTGTCGGCATATGCCGATCTCACCCACGACCTGACTGATGAGGCGCAGTGGGGAACTCTGGAACAGTTGTCGATGTCGCCGTTCGGCTTCACAGAGGTTGTTGCGGTGAAGACCGTGGTCAATCTCTTGGGAACGTTCGCTACCGGCATCGTCCTTCTGGTGTTGATGATGGCGACGACAGGGACGTGGCTTTCTATTGCACCCCTATCACTCGTTGTGCTCGGTGTGTTGACGCTGCTCCCAGTGGTCGGCCTCGGGTTCGTCTTCGGTGGGGCGGCGCTTGTCTACAAGCAGATTGAGAAGGCGTTTCCGCTGATCCAACTTTCGTTTGCAGGCCTGATTGCCCTGCCAGTCCAAGAGTTTGTACTGTTGAAGCTCCTTCCAGTGTCGCTGGGGAGTCACTTATTGCAACGAGTGACGACGGATGGGGTCCGCATGTGGGAACTTCCGGTATTCGACCTTGGGCTGCTGGTCGGGCAGTCGATTGTCTACCTAGCGATTGGATTATTGGTCTTCCGGATTGGGACAGCCAAAGCGCGCAAACGGGGTGTTCTTGGGCACTATTGATCTGTGAGGGGCAGTGGCCCATAGTTGTGCTCGATCTACATCTCCACTTTAGGATCGGTCAAGAAAGTGGACAACCTATACTGACCGGTCTAACTTCGATTGAGAGCACATCTTAGCATCTGTGATGTTCAAGCGTCGTGCGGGAGATTGTTCCCACGACTGTAGGACGGTAGTGTACACCTATTGGTCAATTTGGTATCATAAATACGCCATATAGGTTGAATAGCTGGGGATAGCGGCTGAATATTAGTTGAGGATAACGTATGAGGAAGTGTCATTTCGTCGGATGAACCGTGGATATCAATGTCACCTCAGAGAGCAGAGTATACTGTTTCGAGACAGAGTGTCCGGTTCCGACACGGTCGAAACGGGACTCAAATCTCCTGAACGTACGTGTACGCGTCCGAAAGTGCTTCGGCGTCCTCACGGAGGAGCGCGACGACGAGACAGTCGACGTACTCCTCGAAGTAATCGACGAGATCGGCGATCCGGTTCGAATCGATCGCTTCGAGCGAATCGAGCAGCATGAACGGCACGACTTCGTGAACGTCGTGGACCAGATAGCCCGCAAGCGCGAAGACGAGCCCCGTCACTTCGCGTTCGCTCTCCGAAAGGTGATCGACGGTATCCTCGTAGGTCCGTCCCTCCTCGGTCGTCCGGACGATGTGCAGGTCGAACGCCGTCCGCGTGACCTTTCGACGCCCCTCACGAACCGTTTTCTCGCGCCGTTCGATCCAGATACGGTCGATGTTCCGATACTCGAGGATCGACAGGATCGAGTCCATGTGCTCGTTGAACGCGTCGACGGCCGTTTCCTCGATCCGATCGACGCGTGTCCTGAGATCGGTTAACTCGTCTTCGACGGTCCCGCGCCGATCCTCGAGCTCGCTCCGTTCCTCGATTCGGCCGTCGATCTCGTCGATTCGAGCCTGGACCTCGTCGCGTTCGTCCTCGAGATCCTCGCGCTCGAGTTCGAGTCGGTTCAGTTCGCGGTGCGTCTCGATGACGTCGCCGTACTCCGCGTTCTCGAACGTCTCGGCGTCCGATTCGAGTTCGTCGACGCGTTCCTGTTGGTCGTCGAGTTCGGCCTCGAGCTCGTCGATCCGCGTTGCCCGTCGCTCGAGTTCGTCATCGATCGCCGCGAGTCGCGTTTCGATCTGCCCCCGGTTCTGTGCTTGCTGGCGGAGTTCCTTTCGGCGGTCGGAGAGTTCGTCGATCCGTTCTTGCAGGTCGCTGCGCTCGTCGAGCTTTTCCTGTCGAAGCGACCGCAACCGATCCAGCGTCGATTCGATTCGGTCGCGCTCGACCTGCGAGCCACACGTCCAGCAGACGACGTCGGTCGACTCCGTGAGGAGCTGCTCGGTAATATCGTCGTCGTCGCTCGACTCGGCGGACGCCTCGAGATCGAGCCCGCCGTCGGCGAGGCGTTCCTCGTTGAACCGGATCACGCTCTGGAGTTCGCTGACGGTCGTATCGAGCGATCGTTTCCGCGATCGGAGCTCCTGGACCCGTCCCTCGAGTCGGTCCGGCGACTCCTGTGGATCGTCGAACGCCTCGAGTTCGGCCTCGAGTTCGTCGCGCTCTCGCTCGAGTTCGGCGTAGCTCTCCCGTTCGGTCTCGAGGTCGTACTCGATGGATTCGAGTTCCGTCCGGGCGTCCTGGAGGTCGGCGAAGGCGGACTCTATCTCCGCTTTTCGGGCGCGACTCGCGTCCACGTCGAGATCGAAGTCGTCGAGTTCGTTCTCGAGTTCGTCGATTCGCTCGTTCGTCGCTTCTATCTCCTCTTCCAGCGTGACGCGCTCTTCCTCGAGATCGGGAAGTTCGGTATCGAGCCGCGAGAGTTCCTCGAGGCGGTCGTCTAACTCGCGTTTTTCCGCCTCGAGCGCTTCGATCTCCGCCTCGATCTCGTCCGTATCGATCGGCCGCATGATGAGTTCACGGAGGTCGTCGCCGCGTCGTACCGCCCGCCGTGCCTCGTTGGACTCGAGCAGGAACGCGAAGAGATCCGCGAGCTCCGGGTCGTCGAGATAGGGATCGCCGTCGAAGACGATGTCGCCGTTTCGCCGCTCGAGGTATCGCGTGTACTGCTCGTCGTCGAACGTCAGTTCGACGTGACCGGCGTCCGCGTCGCCTTTCAGCGACGACCGTCGGCTGCCCAGGGCCGCCATAATCGTCTGGAGGAACGACGTTCGGTTCGTCGCGTTCCGGCCAGTCAGAACGTTTACACCGGGCTGTAGCAGTACCTCGGTTGTATCGATACCGCCGATGTTCTCCGCTTGGACGGTAATCGGCGAGGTGACTGACTCTGGAGATGACACGACGAATAGTTCTCGCCGCTGGCTATAAATGCTATTTGGTTACGGCGGTTTTCCGACTCCGACGTTACGCCCCGTCGTCGGTCTCACAGTCACAGCCGCCCTGATCGAGGAGATCGGCGATCGGATAGTCGGCCCCGCAGTTTCCACAGATGGTTCTGACGTCGACGAAGACCTCGTAATTTCGGTCCGTGATCTCGTCGGCATTGCTCAGCTCCTCGAGCGTGGATTCGGTAATAACCTGCGTTCGGCCGGCGAGGCGCTGGACGGTCTCTTTTTTCCGTTCGATGCGGTCTTCGCCGTCTTCCTCGGGAAGGGAGGCGTCGCGAACGTTCGTGAGATACGTATACACGGTCTGGTGGGTAACGAAGTCCGACGTGACGTCGTCGACGTCGACCCCGGAGCGCTCGAGGTCGCGTCGTTTCCGAACCGCGTCGGATCGCGACGCGTCGTCGTCGGTCAGCGTCCGATAGAGGGATTCGATGTCGGTATCGAGCGTGGACGAGCCTGCGTCGTGAACCGCCGCGCGGAGCACTGCCTGGTTGAACGCCGTCGCGAGGTCCCGGAGACTCGTTCGCTCCGTCCCGTCCCCGATCCACTCGGCCTCCAGCCGAGCCCCCCACTCCTCGAGGTCGTACTCGGCCATCACTCGCTCGACCTTCGTTCGTCGCCCACCACTCGCGTTGTCTGCCATGTCGGATGGCACTGATGCTGACGGTACAAAGGTTGCGGTGGATGGTGGCACTGCGAGTCCGCCCGGTCGACGCCATCGGGAAGCATACGATACCGATCGGTCAACGACATACTACGTCTTCCCTCTCAATTTTATAATCACGTCATCATAATAGCTCCCTCGGCATACCTCCGGTTTGGAAGGGACAGGGCGCTTGAAATCGGGATATATGGATCTCTCCACGACAAACTATATCCAAGTCTACATTTAATGGCCGGTCGTCTCCGTGTCCGGAGCGGCGGCGACTCCGTCTTCGACCGCCGATCCTGACAGTGCGTCGACGATGGCTCCGTTTCGCGCCACGCAAGGACCGTCACGGGTTCGAATCCGCCATGTGTTCGAACACGTCGCAGTACCCGAGTCCAACCGTACACTTTTGTCGGTCCGCCGGAGACACACGGGCACGACAATGGACGAAGACGCGCTCGAGTATCATCGGAGTGAACCGCCGGGAAAGATCGAAATCGCGACGACGAAGCCGACGAACACGCAGCGTGATCTCAGTCTCGCCTACTCGCCGGGCGTCGCTGCGCCGTGCCGTGAGATCGCCGCTGACGCGGGCGATGCCTACCAGTATACGACGAAAGGGAACCTCGTCGGCGTCGTCTCGAACGGCTCGGCTGTGCTCGGCCTCGGTGACATCGGCGCGCAGGCCTCGAAGCCGGTCATGGAAGGGAAGGGCGTCCTGTTCAAGCGCTTTGCCGATATCGACGTCTTCGACATCGAACTCGATCTCGACGACCCGGACGCGTTCGTCGAATCCGTCGCTGCGATGGAGCCGACGTTCGGCGGGATCAACCTGGAGGACATCGCGGCCCCACACTGTTTCGAGATCGAAGAGCGACTCCGTGATCGGCTGTCGATCCCGGTGTTTCACGACGATCAACACGGCACCGCGATCATCAGCGGTGCCGCCCTGCTCAACGCCGTCGAAATCTCCGGCAAAGACCTCGAGGATCTCGAAGTGACGTTCGCCGGTGCGGGCGCGGCGGCGGTCGCGACGGCCACGTTTTACGTCTCGCTGGGCGTCCGCCGGGAGAACATCACCATGTGTGATATCGACGGCGTACTGACGACGGCGCGGGCCGAATCCGGCGACTTGAACGAGTACAACCGGGAGTTCGCTCGAGACCGCCCCGAGGGAGACCTCGCGGACGCCATGGTCGGTGCCGACGCGTTCGTCGGCCTCTCGGCCGGCGGCATCGTCTCGCCGGAGATGGTCCGATCGATGGCCGACGATCCGATCATCTTCGCGATGGCGAACCCCGACCCGGAGATCGCCTACGAGGACGCCAAGCGCGCTCGCGACGATACCGTCATCATGGCGACCGGTCGCTCGGACTACCCCAATCAGGTCAACAACGTCCTCGGCTTTCCCTTCATCTTCCGGGGTGCACTCGACGTCCGCGCGACGGAGATCAACGAGGAGATGAAAGTCGCAGCGGCCCACGCGCTGGCCGATCTCGCCAAACAGGACGTCCCCGATTCGGTGGTCAAAGCCTACGGCGACCAGCCGCTGCAGTTCGGCCCCGACTACATCATTCCGAAACCGCTCGACGCCCGGGTTCTCTTCGAAGTCACCCCTGCAGTCGCACGTGCGGCGGTCGAGTCGGGTGCGGCCCGCCTCGAGCGCGACCTCGACGCGTACGTCGAACGGCTCGAGGCCCGTCTCGGGAAGTCCCGCGAGATGATGCGAGTCGTGCTCAACAAAGCCAAATCCGACCCGAAGCGGATCGCGCTGGCGGAGGGGACCGACGAGACGATCGTCCGGGCGGCGGCCCAGATGATCGAACGGGGGATCGCGGAGCCGGTGTTGATCGGGGACGAGGCCGAGATCCGGGGGACGATCGCGAACCTCGGACTCGAGTTCGAACCGGACGTCGTCGACCCCGAGAGCGGCGATTACGAGGCCTACGCCGAGCACCTCTACGACCGCCGCCAGCGCAGCGGGATCACCCGCCGCGAAGCGACGGCGAGGATCCGCGACGACACCAACTACTTCGGCAGCGTCATGGTCGACCGGGGCGACGCCGACGCGATGCTCACCGGGTTGACGAATCACTACCCGTCGGCGCTGCGACCGCCTCTGCAGGTGATCGGAACGGCCGACGACGCCGAGTACGCGGCCGGGGTCTACATGCTCACCTTCAAAAACCGCGTCCTCTTCGTTGCCGACGCGACGGTCAACCAGGCCCCCGACGAGGACGTCCTCGAGGAGGTCACCCGTCACACTGCCGATCTCGCACGCCGGTTCGACGTCGAGCCCCGTGCCGCCTTGCTCTCGTACTCGGACTTCGGCAGCGTCGACAACGAGGGAACCCGAAAACCCCGCGAAGCGGCCCGACGCCTCCGCGAAGACCCCGCGGTCGACTTCCCGGTCGACGGCGAGATGCAGGCCGACACCGCCGTCCTCGAGGAGATGCTGACCGGGACCTACGAGTTCAGCGACCTCGAGAAACCGGCGAACGTGTTGGTCTTCCCCAACCTCGAGGCCGGAAACATCGGGTACAAGCTGTTGCAACGACTGGGCGGGGCCGACGCGATCGGGCCGATGTTGGTCGGGATGGACGAACCGGTCCACGTCCTCCAGCGTGGCGACGAGGTCAAAGATATCGTCAACCTCGCGGCCGTCGCGACGGTGGACGCTCAGGGCGACCGTTCCTGAGCAGGGCCGGCGACCGTCTGTTCTTGGCGGCCCCGCCTCGGAGAGGCCGCCTGCTGTTCGTCGCTACGAACGCTTGTTCCCGCCTGCCGAAGGGCGGTGCCCGGTCGGGCGCTTCGAGAGGCGACAGCCAACTCACCGGACACGACCGAGAGAGGGGTACCGCGAGCCCGGTCGAATCCGCCCGGCGAAGACGGCGAGTTCTCGACCCGGGATTACGAACCTATGGGTGTAAACGATCGGGCGTTCGCGGGTACTCCTGATCGGATTCGGACAGCGTGGAAGCGGGGCTCCGAATACATATAAAATAGCGCATATGTGCACACAAATATAGAATAATTATAATTATAGCCCACTGGGCGAGTGTCTCTCCAGTGATCGATCGTTCGAGGCCGATACAGTCGCTAACTATCGGCACATTCCACGATACTCGGACGAGCAGATCGGAGAAGAGCGAGCGCGTTCTCGCGACTGGGGAGGGACGACTCACTCGTCGCCCGAAACGACTGCACTGGCTCTCACGTGCCCGTTACTGGCAGCTCTGAGAGAACGGGTTCGCTGTGCTATCCCATCATCCTCACACAGTTCAGAATGCATATATGACTTTTTTATTAGCAGTAATTTAGATAGAGTACTTCTCGAGAACGGCCTCCGATTTACAGAACGCAGAGCCCACTCATTACCTCCGTCGTGACGGTCTCCGTCACGTTACGGTCCAGTAAATCTCGTACTCACGCTACCGAATACATTCCTGTCACGTTTTCCCGTCCGTACAGCGAATCCGTTTTTGTGGACAGATCAGCGGCTGTACCGACCGGTTCGTTGTTGGAAACGTGAAAGAACTTACGTGAAGTTTATGACCCGCCGTGTGTGTACCGCCTACACTTTTATACTCGCTGACTCTACCGTCGAACCATGCGAGCAGCCGTACTCGAGGAACATGGAGAACCGCTCGCGGTCAAAGACGTCGACTACCCGGAGCCGACAGCGGACCAGGTCATCGTCGAGACCGAGGCCTGTGGGGTCTGTCGGAGCGACTGGCACGCCTGGCAGGGCGACTGGAGCTGGATCGGTGCCGGCGTTCCGGAGGGCCAGATCCTCGGTCACGAGCCCGCGGGTATCGTTTCGGCGGTCGGCGAGGACGTCGAGACGCTCGAGGAGGGAGACCGCGTCGCGGTCCCGTTCCACCTCGGGGACGGAACCTGCACACACTGTCGTGAAGGGCGGGCGAACAACTGCGAGACGGTCGTTCCGCTGGGCCTGACGGAGTTCGCACCGGGTGCCTTCGCGGAGGCGTTCCCCGTTCGGGAAGCCGATTTCAACTGCGTCAAACTCCCCGACGAAGTCGACTTCGCCGAGATGGCCGGACTGGGCTGTCGGTTCATGACGGCCTACCACGCGCTCGCCGACCGCGCCGATCTGCGGCCCGGCGACTGGGTCGCCGTCCACGGCTGTGGCGGCGTCGGACTCTCGGCGATCCACATCGCGCAAGCGCTGGGTGCACACCCGATCGCGATCGACGTCCTCGACAGCAAACTCGAGCGCGCCGAGGAACTCGGTGCCGTCGAGACGATCAACGGAGCCGACGTCGACAGCGCGCCCCAGGAAGTCAAGGCGATCACCGACGGCGGTGCGGACGTCTCGATCGACGCGCTGGGTATCGCCGAGACCTGCCAGAACTCGGTCGACAGTCTGGGCACCCGTGGCAGCCACGTCCAGGTCGGGCTCACGACCGGCGAGGAAGAGGGCCAGATCGAACTGCCCGTCGACGTCATGACGATGCAGGAGATCGACTTCCATGGCTCCTTTGGCATGCCCCTCGTCCGCTACGAGGAACTGTTCAACCTGATCGCGCAGGGGACCCTCGAGCCCGGCAAGATCATCGGCGAGACCCTGTCGCTCGAGGACGCCCCGGAGACGCTGGCCTCGATGGACGACTACGAGACGGTCGGCATCCCCGTCATCACGGAGTTCTGAACGTCGATTCGGGGCGTCGATAACCGGACGATCGGCCACGTGAGTTCGATGCGAGGCGCAGTCGTCCGTTGTCAAGCAAGCAGTCGGCTGATAGGACTCGAGCGCATAAAGACGGGCGGGCGGGAACCGCCCGTGGCGTGAGAGACATGAGCGTACTCGAAGCGGAAACGAGTCCACGTCCGAGCGATCCGGGCATGAACGCACGCAATCGGCTGGTCAACGCATCAGTTGGGCCGAACGCGTACCCGGCGGGGGTCTTCGCCCCGCAGATCGTACACGGTGACACTCACCCATTGTTATGCGGCCGTTTGGTCGTCGGTAGCAGTTCCAAACCGGCCACAGGCACTGTGTAATCCGTTCGTAGTCCCACGCTACGGGTCGATCCGTCGGAGAAACGGTCCCCGTCCTCGCGGGAAACGGCGGGCGGCGAAAAGCCGCGTTCAGTCGTCGCTCGGCTCGGTGCGGGGCCCGGTCGTCGACGACACGTCCTGTTGGCCGATCCACGTCGACGAGACCAGCGGGGCGACGGCGAAGGCGACGATCACGAGCACGAACAACGTCAGCATGACGCTTGCGACGGCCGCGATCCCCGTCGTGACAGTGAACAGCACGATACTCGGCGCGACTCCACTGGCGACAGCGAGGCTCATTGGTATCGTTTGTACCTTTCTACTCCCTCCATATGAGGGTTACTTCCCCGGGTAGGGTTGTGGATTGATCGCACACCTCGACCGAATTCCACGCGGAACCGGCGGTCGGCCTCCGGTCGGTCGACCCCTGGCCGGCTACAGCCGCCGGACCGCACCGATCGCACTCGAGAGCGGCGGTGCGTCGAAGAACTCACGGCCGGTGTAGGCGTTGGCACCGGCACAGTAGAGGTCGCTTGCGGTCTCGAGGACCGACTCCTCGAGCGGTTCGGGCGCTTCCTCGCAGCGGGATTTCCAGTCGGCGACGCCCTCTCGCTTCGCCTGGGCCTTGGCGGCCTCGACGGCCTGGACCCACTCGGGCTGGGTGCGCTTGTGGTACTGGCGGAGCACCTCCTTCGAGAGCTGGGTGCCCTCGTAGCTGAAGCGGTTTTCGTCGAACGTCCCGACCACGTCCGCGACGCGGATCTCGCCGTGGTAATAGCAACACTCGATCTTCCCGTCCTCGTGGACCAGTCCGGCGCTATCGGCCTGCTCGGTGACGATCCGGTTGACCTCGCGGGCGAGCGACACGAGGTCCTCGATCGCCGCGTTCCCGGCGATGTCGTCGGCCTCGGTGCGCTCGAGTTGGCGGTCGCTCTCCTCGTACTTCGTGGTGAACTCGACGATCGGCTCCGCGAGGTCGACGGCCTCGTCGGGCCACTCGTCGAAGTCGAGCCCGTGGTCGGCGGGATCGGTCCGACTCCGCAGGCTCGAGCCGACGGGCACTCGGTTGCGGAAGACGATCTCGAGGGGGATCAGGTAGTTCTCGCCGGCCGCGTCGTGGTAGTGGTCGTAATCGTACTCGCGACCCTCGTGGGGGAGGTCGGGCACTTGCGTGAGGTCGATGGCCATCTCCCAAGGTGGGTGGGAGGCCTCCGCGAGTGGAACGACGTCGCCGTTCTCGACAACACCGCGGTAGTGGGTCGGGACGCCCTCACCCTCGAGCAGTTCGAAGTTGAACGCACCCATCGTACAGAGGCTCGCCCCCTTCTGTGGGATCTGGTCGGGCATCTTTCCCCAGTCGAACACCGAGTAGTCGTCGGTGAAGACGAACGATCCGCGACCGAACTCCTCGTCGGTCGCCGCTTCCTCGATGCGGAACTCTTTGACGCTCGTCATACGAGACACCCCAGGACGTGTCCGCCACCGCAGTTCATATCCCAGTTGCCGTGGCCGGACCCTAAGAAGGTTTCAGTATCGGGCGGACGGCCCGCGATCGATGGGATCCCCCTCGACTCGGGTCCTTTCCCCATGCTCAGTCGTCGACGGCCGCGAGCAGCGCTTTGGCGTCCCGCTGGAACGCCTCCTCGAGTGACCCCTCCTCGACGAGTCCGCGCAGCGTCGAATCGCACTGTGGCGTCGCTAACGCTTCGAGGGCCTGCCGGCGATACCGCTCGTCGATCCCCTCCTCGCGGACGAGCGCCCCGAGTTCGTCGCACTCGTTTGCCGTCTTCAGTTCGCGAATCGCAGCCGTGCGCTTCGATTCGTCGGCCTCCTCCTTGAGAGCGATCGCTACGCATTCCTCCGGCGTCCGTGAACTCATGGATCGCCGTTCGCGGCCCACACCGATAGTTCCGAGACCTGCGTTCGACGGATCGGGACTCGAAACCGGACTCGCAACGTGAACGCAGACCTGATGGGGCGTTTTCATCGGATCCGCCCATCCCGGCGTCGTTCCGGGTCCACGAATCCATCATGCTTTTCTCGCTGTACTGGTATCGTTACGTCGATGGAGCGACCGGTGACCGAGGCCGACCTCACGTTCGATCACGTTCCCGAGACCGACCAGTCCTTCGAGAACGCACTGGCAAAGGCACGCGACGGCGACCGACTCACGGTCGACGACGCGATCGAGTTACTCACCACGGGGACGGACAGCGAGGGGATCGACCGCCGGCGCAAGGAACGCGTCCTCGAGGCGGCCGACCGCCGTCGCGCCGAGCAGGTCGGCGAGGAAGTCACCTTCATCGCGAACCTGAACAACAACGTCACGACGGCCTGTAACGTGGGCTGTCTCTTCTGTAACTTCAAAGACGCCGCTCACACCTTCGAAAGCGAGACCGAGATCGAGACGGCCGGCTTCACGAAGACGCCCGCGGAGTCTCGGGAAATCGTCGCCGACGCGGTCGACCGGGGCATCTACGAGGTAACCTCGGTTTCCGGTCTCCACCCCGCGTTCGCGCTCGACGAGGAACACCGGGAGATCCTCGAGGAGCACCCGAATCCGAAGGAAGTCAACTACAAGCCACCCGCGGTCTACGAGACGAGCCCTGGCACCTACACGGAGCAGATTGCAGCGATGAGCGTCGACGGCGTCCACGTCCACTCGATGACGCCCGAAGAGGCCTACCACGCACGGCGCGGTACCGACTGGTCCTACGAGGAAGTTTACCGGCGGCTGAAAGACGCCGGACTCGATACCGTCCCCGGAACCGCAGCCGAGATCCTCGTCGAGGAAGTCCGCGAGGTGATCTGTCCCGGCAAGATCAGCACCGACGGCTGGCTCGAGGCGATGGAGGCCGCTGCCAACGTCGGGCTCGGGATGACGGCGACGATCATGTACGGCCACGTCGAGAACGAGGCCCACCGCGCGATGCACCTGAAACGAGTTCGGGACTTACAGGACCGAACCGGCAATATCACCGAGTTCGTTCCGCTTTCCTTTATCCACCAGAACACGCCGCTGTTCGAACACGACGTGGTCTCGGGGGGCCCGAGCATCGACGAGGACGAACTGCTGATCGCGGTCTCCCGGCTCTTTCTCGATAACGTCGACCACATCCAGTCCTCGTGGGTCAAGTACGGCGACCAGCAGGGGCTGAAGATGCTCTCGTGTGGGGCCGACGACTACATGGGGACGATCCTCTCGGAGGAGATCACCAAGCGCGCGGGCGGGGGCTACGGCGAGTTCCGGTCGTTCGAGGATTACGTCGAGATGATCGCTTCGATCGGCCGCGTTCCCGTCGAGCGTTCGACCGACTACGAGAAACGCCGGGTCATCGACCCCGACGAGCCACCCTTCGGGCCCCGGCTCGGACCGAAAGCCGACGGCACGCCGTTGCTCACTCGAGCGGAGCGGGATGCGCGGACCGTTCCCGCCGACGACTGAGCGGGACGAACGGGCGTGTGGTTCGCTGGGGTTCGAGGACCGTTCGCGTCGAGTTCGAACGGCGTCGTCGACCGCCCCCGCTCGCCGCCCTGATCGTCGTCCGCTCGTGTGACCGGTCCGTTCTCGAGACGGTCGACGGGCAACGTCGCATCGCGGCTGTGACGACCGACATGCTTGATATCACACCGCGCCTATCCTGTTCGATGAGTCCCGAAGCACGCAGAACTGAAATCGACGACGAGCTGGCGACCGGTATCGTCAGCGCCGCCCGCACCAGCCTCGGCGACACCCTCAGGAGCGTCGTGTATTTCACGCCGTCGGCGCTCGAGGTCCTGTATCTCCGCCAGGGTCTCTACGATACGACGGCGGACGCTCGGCCGGCGAAGACGCAACTCGTCGAACTCGAGCGGGTCGGGTTCGCGGAGAGTTCGGTCCGAACGACGATCACGAACCAGGGGACTGGGTCGGAGATCGGGCCCTACGAGTTCACGGTCCGATTCCACGAGGACGGATTCGTCGTCAGGGTGCTACAGGGCGACGCCGGGGTCCTCCTGACGATCGACAGCATGGATGTCAACGCCTTCGAAGACGCGGCCACCGCCGTTCGACGGCTGCTCAGCGACGCGTAGCCGCGGATTTCGACCGGCACTGCTACACGAACAACGAGCGGCGGTTCAGCGTCGAACCGAACGCTTTCCGGGGTCTATCTCGACATCGGCGGTCGATCCGTCGCCGCATCGTCACCGCACCGTCGCCGCGAACGGCGCGGCAGGGTGGCACTACTATTCCATACGCTCGACGCCGACGGCCCGCACCGGCGCGCCGTCGCTCGCGAGGGCCATCGGGTAGGCACGGAGTTCGAACCGATCCCCGACCGACTCGAGGTTCGTCAGGTTCTCGAGGATCAGCAGATCGTTCCCGAGCAGCGCGTGGTGGACCTGGAACCCCTCGGGTTCGTCCTCAGTGGCGTCGTCCGTCGGCGTAGGATCGGGGTTGAGCGCGTCCACGGCCACGTCGTAGCCCCGTTCGACGCACGTTTTGGCCGCGGCCGGCGAAAGATAGGGGTGATCGAGGTACCGATCGGTCCCCCAGTGGGCGTCCCAGCCCGTCCAGCAGGCCACGAGATCGGCGTCGACGCCCGGAATACGGTCTGCCGGAATCGGCTCGCGGGCCCCGAGATCGCGGCAATCGATCCGAACCGCGTCGAAAACGAAGCGCTCGAGCGGGTACGACTCGAGCGTTTGGCCGTCTGCTTCGGTGTGTGCCGGCGCGTCGACGTGGGTGCCGGTGTGGCTGCCACACTCGAGGGCAGCGACGCGAGCGCCGTCGTCCTCGTGGGTTGTGTGGGGGCGGACGGCGACCGCGGGATCGCCGGGGTAGGTCTGCATTCCCGTCTCGATCGGCCAGGTGAGATCGACGTGCATACAGAACGGCCGTCGGCGGAGGGAGATAACGCTGTCCGACCCGTCGGGTCGTCTCTCTCGATTCGGTGTGACAATCGTTATATAGTACCTTGATAACGTGTGGGTATGCGACTCGAAGGCAAGACAGCATTTATCACGGGAGCGGGCTCCGGCCTCGGCCGGGAAGCAGCCGAACGGTTCGCCCGGGAGGGGGCGACGATCGTCGCGGCCGACATCGATCTCGAGGGTGCCGAGGAGACGATCGATCGCGTCGAGGACGCGGGCCAGGACGGAACGGCACTCGAGTTAGACGTCCGGGATTCCGATGCGGTCCACGCGGCCGTCGACGAGGCGGTCTCGGCGTTCGGCCTCGACGTCATGGTCAATAACGCGGGTGTCAGCCACGATCGGATGCGGATCGAGGAGATCGACGAGGGCGAACGCGACCGCGTCATCGACGTGAACGTCAAGGGCGTCTGGAACGGCTGTCACGCGGTGATCCCCCACTTCAAGGAGCAAGGGTCGGGTGCGATCGTCAACACCGCGTCGCTGGCCGGCGTCATCGGCGCGCCGGAACTCGGAGCCTACTCGCTGTCGAAAGGTGCGGTCGTCAATTTCACGCGAACGGTCGCCGCGGAAGTCGGCCCCGCCGGCGTCCGGGCGAACGCGGTCTGTCCGGGGGTGACCGACACGCCGATGCCCCGGAAGGGACAGACCACCGAAGAGTGGGAAGCGACCAAAGAGGAGATGGCGCGTCACTACCCGCTCAAACGACTCGGAGAGCCCGCAGACATCGCCAACGCGATGCTGTTCCTAGCCAGCGACGAAGCCGACTGGATCACCGGTCAGGCGCTCGTCGTCGACGGCGGCTTCTCCTGTACGTAGTTCCTCGAGGGGAAGCGTTTCGGGACCGGCGACCGAACGGCCGCTATGGCCACCGACGAGTCCTACGTGCGGCAGGCGATCGACCTCGCGGAATCGGCGGTCGACCACGGCAACACGCCGTTCGGCTCCCTACTCGTCGTCGACGACGCGGTCGTCCGGACCGCGGAAAACACCACGCTGACCGACGACGACATCGCCGCGCATCCGGAGTTCAAACTGGCCCGATGGGCCGCGAGCGAACTCGAGCCGGCCGAACGCGAGTCGTGTACGATGTACACCAGCACCGAGCCGTGTCCGATGTGTGCGAGCGCGATCGGCTACGCGGGACTCGGCCGCGTCGTCTACAGTGTGCCCGTCGAGTCGCTCGCGAAACTGCGCGAGGACGGCGTGATCGAGATCCCCTGTGAGGAAGTGGTCGATCGAGCCGGCGGGTCGACGACTGTGACGGGACCGATCCTCGAGAGCGAGGGCCTCTCCGTCCACGAGGACTTCTTCCAATAACCGTCGGGAGCACGATTTTCGGCGGTCACGGGAGCGCCCTCGTCGAAATCGGAGTTCTGCAGGAGTGACACCCCAGCGACCGCGTCGGCGATCAGCGCTTTGCGTGCGAACGCGCCGCCCAACGCGATGAAGCCCGTCCCGAGGACCGGGAGGAATCGTCGGACGACGTCACCGCGACCCGGTCGCCGTCTCGCGCCCAAGTACCGACCGATAGCGCTCGCCCGCCGGGTCGTCCGCCGAGAGCGCGTCCCGGATCGTCGCCGAGATCCACTCGCGATCGCCGCCGTCCGCACCGTCGGCGACCCTCCCGTCGAACCCGTCCGTTCGCAGGTCGGGCGACAGGAACCGTTCGTAGACGGGGAGCCGCTCTCCGAGCGGTAACTCCGCGGAGGCGGCGATCTCCTCGAGTTCGCGCAGCGCGGGCCACTCGTACTCGGGGTTGATGTGGTCGTCGGTGACCGGCGAGACGCCGCCCAGATCGTCGACGCCGCAGTCGATCAACTCCGTCGCGGGGGCGAGGTTCGGCGGGACCTGCACCGACACCTCTTCGGGGAGAGCCACCCGGGCCATCGCGGTCACCTGCCGCATCGTCGCGAGATCGGGCGAGCCCTCCGACCAGCGCTCGTTGTCGACGACCGGCTGGACGATCACCTCCTGGATGTGGTCGTAGCGCTCGTGGAGTTCGCGGATCGCCAGCAGGCTTTCCGCGCGATCGCGCCAGTCCTCGCCGATGCCGACGAGGATCCCCGTGGTAAAGGCCACGTCGAGTTCGCCCGCGTTTTTCAGGGTCCGCAGTCGCTGTCCTGGCACCTTGCGCCGCGGCCCGGCGTGGGCCCCGACTTCGGCGGTCGTCTCGAGCATCACGCCCATGCTGGCGTTGACATCCGCGACGGTCGCCATCTGCTCGCGGGTCTGGTCGCCCGGGTTCGCATGGGGGAGCAGCCCCTCCTCGAGCGCGACCTCGCAGGCCGCGCGCAGGTAGCTGTGAATCGAGTCGTAGCCCCACGCCGCGAGCTGGTCGTGGATCTCGGTGTAGCGGTCGTCCGGATCGTCGCCGAAGGTGAACAACGCCTCCGTACAGCCCGCGTCGGCCCCGCGCCGGCAGATCTCGCGGACCTCCTCGAGCGAGAGGAGGGAGGCATCTCCCGGCGGGTCGAAGTACGTACAGTAGGTACAGGTGTACCGACAGGCCGTGGTGAGCGGAACGAAGACGTTCCGTGAGAACGTCAACGCCGACGGCGACTCGACGTCGTTCGGGCTGACCTGCAAGAGCTCGTCGACGGCTCCATCGTCGACGGCGATGTCGACACCGTACTCGCTCGCCCCGGGAAACATTACCTCTGAATGCCGTCGCTCGGCACATAAGGGCTTCACTTCACGGCGGTCCGACCGGTCGCTATCGGGTCACTCCGCTCCGTGGTCCCCGTCGCGACCGACGTCGACCCGTCCATCTCTATCGTCGATTTCGAACCCGAACTCCCGGAGACAGGTCGGAGCACGAGCACCCTCGCGACCGTGGACGAGCACTTCGACCAGATCCGCCGGTTCGTCGATGTCGGTCGCCAGTCGGAACGAGTCGACGGTCTCGAGCGTCGCACCGACCTCCCGAGCGATCTCGCGGTGGTCCAGATAGGAGGTCCCGTGGTAATCGACGGCAAAACCGGGGTGGCGGACGACGAGCGCGTTCGTCCCGCCGCCCCGTCCCGGCGCGATCGCGACGTCGGCCGACGTCGCCAGCAACGCCTCGAGCGCGTCAGGGGTCGCCAGCGCGAGATCGGCCATGACGACGGCGACGGGGTCGATGCCATCGGTCGCGGTCTCCCCCTCGCCACCCGGCAGTCGCGCGTTGACCGCGTCCGTCAGCGACCGCTCGTCCAGCGTGACCGATGCCGACGCGAGAACCTCGCCCGGAAGCTCGAGGGTCTCGAGGTCGAGGGGGGCAGTCGAGACCACCATCGGCTCGTGGCCCGCCCCGACGACCGCACAGAGAACGTCCGCGAGCATGGCGCGGGCGACGGCGGAGCGCTCGGCCGACGTGAGTACCGACTCGAGACGGGTCTTCGGCGTCTCGGCAGCGAACGGGACCACGACGCGCATCTGAATCTGGTTGCGGTAGTCCGGGCGCGCTCAAAAGTACGTCGGAGTGGTACCGTCGACCGTCGGTGACCACCCGCTCGCGAACCGGTCGTCTGCGACCGCGCTACTGGCAGTTCGGCTCCACCTGTTAGAACGGAGTCTCGACGGCTACTATCGCGTCGAATTCGAGCGAACGGGAGGTTAGAACAGCGGCTCGAGTTCGTCTTCGTCGTCCTCGACGAGTTCCTCGAGGTTCTCCTCGCTCTCCCGCTGGATGTCGTCGATGTTGTCCTGGGCTTCGATAGCGACCTGCTGGAGGCGCTTGATTCGTGGCACGTTCGTCACGCCCGACAGCAAGATCGCTGCAGCCACCTCGGGCTCCTGGCGCGGGAAGTCGCCACCGCGAACTTCCATGCTGCCCGTTTCCTCCTCGAGCCACTTCCGGCCGCGTTCGATCCCTTTCCGGTTGAGATACTCCGAGGGACCGGAGAGGACGAGCAAGGCGCGTTCGGTGCCTTCGATCTCGCAGGGAAGCGTCAGCCGACCGAGCGCGGCTTTGCGGACGAGGCTCGTGATGCGGTTGGTCGTGTTCGCGGCGTCGAGGTCGTCGTCGGAGCCGCCGCCTTCGCCGGTAAACCGGGAGAGTAGCCCGCCGCCGGACTCCAACTCGACTTCCTCCGATGCGTAGCCGACAGTGGAGACACCACCGCCGGAAAGCGTATTGATGATCTCGGAGGAGTCGACGACGCTTTCGGCGACCTCCTGACCGTCACCGACCTCACCAGCGCCGAAGAGAATGCCAAAGCGGCGGACGATCTCCTCGTTGATCTGGTCGTAGCCGCCCTCGACGGACTCGCCGGTCTGTCGCCAGGAGTCGTTGTCGAAGACGAGCAGGTTGTCGACCTCGCGGACGAACGTCTGGAAGGATCGCGCCGCGTTGAGCGTGTAGATTCCGCCTTCGTCCGTCCCCGGCAGGACGCCGAGTCCGTAGACGGGGATCGTATAGATCCGTTTCAGATGTTTCGCGAGGACCGGCGAGCCACCGGACCCGGTGCCACCGCCCATGCCGGCGACGATCAGGAACGCGTCGACCTCGTGGGTCGGGATCTGGTCGATGGCGTTCTGTACCTCGTCGATGTCCTCCTCGGCGATTTCCGCCCCGAGTTCGTTGTCAGCACCGACACCATGGCCCTTGACGCGGGCCTGGCCGATGAGTACCCGATTCTCCTCTGGAATGTTGTCGAGACCGATGAGATCCGCTTTCGCGGAGTTGACAGCGATCGCTGCCCGGACGATCCCGCTGTTCGTCCGATCGTCGTAATCGAGGAACCGATCGACGATTTTGCCACCGGCCTGTCCGAATCCGATCATCGCCAGCTTCATTGTTTATCTGGGGGCTCCGTTGGCTTGGAAACAGAACAATACAGGATATAAGTCTTGTGCTAATCTGAATTTCTCGAATAATTGAATATCACGCCTGATAGCGCAACTGAGGGGGATTTTGAGTGGATATTCCCCCTTTCAAAAACACCCGACAATATAATTTCCCTGGCACGCTTATTATGTTTAATCAGTCGGGACCAGATACGAGCTTGTCTCACCGATCTCCGGCCGTCTCTGCCGCTGTCTCGCTGGACCCGCGTCCCCCACGGCCGAGATACGAACCGAGCGTCGTCAGTTCGTCCTGATCGCGGCCAAACGCCGTCACGTCGTTGTCGGCGACGGTGTTGTCGAACTCGAGGGAACGAGCCTGGTCGGGGCCAAAGGGGACGAACGGCAGCGAGCCGACCGTCGAGAGGCCGAGTTTCGTCACTCCCATCGGAATCGAAACGATCGTGACATCTTTCCCCTCGGCCGCGTAGACCAATTCCGTGACGTCCGCGAGCGTGGTGACCTGTGGCCCACCGATCTCGTACGTTTCGCCAACGTGCGTTTCGTCCTCGAGGGCCTCCGCGAGCATCGGGACGAGGTCGCCGACCCAGATCGGTTGAAAACGCGTCTTGCCGCCCCCAGGCAATCCAGTCAGGTACGGCGTCGTCAACGTCTTCGTGAACTCGACGAACTCGCCGCCGTCGCCGAAGACGACCGACGGACGGACGATCGTCCACTCCAGGGACGAGTCCCTGACGACCGCCTCCGCCGTGCCCTTGGCGCGAACGTAGGCGGTGGTCCCGTTCGGATCGGCTCCGAGCGCGCTCAGCTGGAGGAACCGGGAGACGTCACCGTCCTCGGCGGCGCGGACGAGGTTCTCGGTCCCGCCGAGGTGGACTTCTTCGTGGCTCGTCCCGCTGGGTGGCCGATAGAGCGGCGAGAGCGAGACGAGGTTCACGACGGCGTCGTGGTCCCCGACGATTCCGGCGATCGAATCGTAGGCGCTGACGTCCCCGATGGCCGACTCGACGCCGTCGGGCAGCCTCCCGTCGGCGGGAGAGCGGGACAGTGCCGTCACCTGGTGGCCGCGCTCGACCAGTTCCGCACACAGATTCGTACCGATGAAACCGGTTCCGCCAGCGACGAGGACGTTCATATTCGGAACGTGATCTCGCAGCGATAAATAGATGGGCGGCTACGTTGTAAGGCTCTCTCGACACATTGTAGTAGCCGTCACGACGAGGGACGACCATGCTCGTCACGCTCGAGGGACTGGACGGCAGCGGCAAGACGACGATCTGGGAGGCCTTACGCGAGCGCTATCCCGATGCCACGTTCACGCGGGAACCGACGAATTCGTGGTACGGCGACGCCGTCTATCGCTCGATCGAGGACGACGACGCGGACCCGTTGGCGGAACTCTTCCTCTACACCGCCGACCACGCCGATCACCTCTCGCGGGTGATCGAACCGGCCCTCGAGCGCGACGACCTCGTGATCTCCGATCGCTACTCCGACTCCCGGTTTGCCTACCAGGGTGCGACGCTCGCCGCGGCTGACGGGCACGACCTCGCGGACCCCCTCGAGTACGTCGTCGACGTCCACCGGCCGTTCTCGATCCAGCCCGACCTGACGATCTACCTCGACCTCGAGCCCGAGACCGCTGCGACCCGCGCGGGGACGACGAACAAGTTCGAGCGAGCCGACTACCTCGCGTCGGTCCAGGACAACTACGAACGGCTGATCGATCGTGATCCTGATCGGTTCGTCCGCGTCGACGCGACGCAGTCACCGCCGGACGTACTCGAGGCCGTGACCGACACACTGGCGACAGCAGTCCCGGACGGACGGTGAGAGCGCGAGTTCGACGGTTCGAATCGGCGTTCGGACTGTCGAACGACGGCAAGTCGGTCGGTGACCATCCCCTACTGCGATGTCTTCGAGGCGATGCAGTGCGGCGACCTTTTTCCGAGGGAGTCGGCTGGTATCGACGCGATCGACCCAGGTATTCGTGACAGGTCGGACGGCTTCAAGCGAGTTACTAGTGACGAGGATGTCATAGAAGTCCTCTCACGGCTCTTATCACAGCTACTTCTATATGACTCCCTTGGTGATACGTTTCGCACCGACGAAAGTCGAACACGATACCACGAGGGAGCGTAGAAAGGCTTTAGTCGTGACAGAGTGTACCACACCGCCGATGGTCCACGCCTTCATCATGGTCAAGACGGCCGCCGGAAAGTCCGAGGGGCTGCTCGCGGAGATCGCCGCCCTCGAGTCGGTCAGCGACGCGCACATCGTCGCGGGCAACTACGACATCATCGCGGAGGTCGACGCGCCGGAGGTCTACGACGTGCTCCAGACCGTCTCCTCGAAGCTACAGGGTCTCAGCGGTATCACCGACACGAAGACGTACATCGCGATGGGATAGCCCGTGACGTCGAGCCAGCAGGACCGTCGACGCGGTCGGCAGCGTCGGTTTCGGTGGGAACCACTCCTCGAGGGGCAGCGTCTGACCATGTACCATGGTAATCGGGGGCAACCTTATTCATCGGGGCGAGCATACGACCCACCATGCGGTTCGTGATTATCGGGGCCGGACGGGTCGGGCTGCGCACAGCACGCGTCTTGCGTGACGAGGACCACGAGGTGACGATCGTCGAACGCGACGAGCCAACGCTCAAACGGGCTCGTGAGCAGGACTTCGCTGTCGTCGAGGGCGATGGCTCCCGAGAGAACGTTCTCGAGGAGGCCGGCATCGAAGCGGCCGACGCCATCGGCGCGCTCTCGGGTAATCTCAACGTCAACTTCACCGCCTGCATGATCGGCAACCACTACGGCTGTCGGACGGTCATGCGGATCGACGAGGCCTACCGCGAGGGAATCTACCGCAAGTACGCCGATCAGGTCGACGAGATCATCTACCCCGAACGTCTCGGCGCGATCGGTGCGAAAAACGCCTTGCTCGGCGGGACGATCCGTGCCATCGCCGACATCGCCCCATACCTGCAGGTCGTCGAACTCACGATCACCGCCGATGCTCCCGTCAACGGCTACACGATCAGTGAACTGCATCTGCCAGCCGACGCGACCGTCCTCGCGTTCGGCAAGGGGGAAACCCCCCTCGAGATCCCGACCGAGGACCTCTCGCTCGAGGACGGCGACCGACTCGTCGTCCTCGCCGATTTCGACGTCCTGAGTTCGGTCCGCCAGCTCCTGGTCGGCGAAACCGCGAGTCGAGCGGCCGCCAACGCGGGCTCGGGCTCGAGTTCGGCCGCAGAACTGCTAGAAACCGAGACGGATCCCGACTCCGAGACGGATTCCGACACTGGAGGTGTCAACTAATGGTCACAGCATTCGTCATGATCAAGGCGAACACGGGCGAGGCGGATCGGCTCAGAGATAGCATCGAATCCATCGACGGCGTTCGATCGGCCCACATCGTCGCCGGCGACGTCGACCTCATCGCGAAAGCCCAGGTCGAGACGCCGGCCGCGGTCAAGGAAATCGCAGCCACCCACATCCAGTCCATCGAGGGCATCGAGGACACGCAGACGTACATCGCGATGGACTAGAGAACCGAAATTTTACGCTGCGGTCCGGTGCGCTCGCGACAGGATTCCCGTCGCGAGCGAACTGTCCCTCGGTGAAATTTCGATCAAAAGCACTCCTCTTTCCCCTTCACTCGGCTCGCGGCTACGCCGCTCGCTTCACCGCGGCCCAAAGCGCCGCGCTCTCGTTCCGGGTCAGTCGTCGGCCCGCTCGCTCACCCTTCGGGTTCGCTCGCGGTCGGTAGTGGGTAACGGCCTGCCCTCCCCCGAGTCGCGTGGCTCTCGCGTCTGCTCGAGCCACGCTCCCGGCCACAGCAGTCGTCCGACAGGATCACTGGCAGTCGTCCAACAGGACTCCGCGGGGAGTTATCCCTCGAGAACACTATCGATCCGCTATGGGACGGAGACGACACAGGGCGATCATCGGGGTCGCGATGGTCCTGCTGGGACTCGTTCAGGCAGGCTCGTCTGTCGTGGGTAGCGACTGGCAGTTTGCCGTGTTCGGTCTCCTCTATGCTCTCATCGGAATCGGGTACCTCTGGGCGGAGGTCTACACTGTCGACCGGTAGCCCCGAGCCGGGCGAGGAGTGTCTGTCATCGAACTCTCACATCGGCATTCCGCCAGTACCTGTATCACCGTCCGCGGCCTGCTGCCCTCGGTTCTGGGCGTTCTCGAGCAGCGTCGCCGCCTCGCCGCGATACTCGTAGCCGGGGATGATCCCCTGTGCGAAGGTCCCCTCGACGAACTCGATCAGGGCCTTGGCGTCGGCGACGCCCTCGCCGGCGTCCCAGGCGGTGTACTCGAGAGTGACCTGGACGTCGTCGCCGTCGCGTTCGACGACCGGTTCGTCGTGCGTGCTCGTGTGGGCGACGGTGAAGACGTCTCGGAGGCGGCGTTCGAGGGTCTCGAACCAGCCGTCCTCGACGGGCGGTGCGACGACTTCGTCGGCCACGGCGGCGTCGAGCGTCGGGAGGACGACCGTGACGCGAAACCGGCCGTCGCGTTTCCCCTCGGCGTCGTCGGCCGTGATCGTCGTCTCGAAGACGGTCGTCGTGAGGTCGTAGCCCGCGTCGCTCCGGACGAACGCGTCGTGAGACTCGAGTTCGCGCGCGACGGGAGCTGGAAAGTCGGTCATTGTAGCCCATCACGTGACTGGCGGAAAAGGGTGTTACGCTGTTCCGATCGCAGGGCAATCGCGTCGTCGGTGATTCCGATAGCACGGCGGTCGCGTCGTACGTAACTGTTACACGACGGAAATCCGGACGAAATCGCCCGCCTTCGCGGGGATCGTTTCGGACGGGAAGTGTCGCGTTTCGACCGAAAACGGCCCCCATTACTACAAGGGAAACCGTCCTCTATCGGGGGCATGAGTCTAGATCGACACGCCGCGGAACGTCGTCGCTTCGCTCGCCTCCTCGGAACGGACGGCGACCACGGCTCCGGCCTGCCGATCGGCGGGCAGGACGCCGACACCGAGGGGACCGACCGAGAGGGGGACGACGCTACTGACGGCGACGACCGCTCGAGCGACGACCTGGTTACGAAATCTCGCGGCTGCTGAGGAACGAATCGAGTGCCGTCGCGACTTCTTCGAAGTCCTTGACCGTCAGCCCGTCGGTCGTGACGAAGACGCCCTCGCTGTCGGTGGTGACGCGGACGAGGAAGCCGTTCTCGAAGACGCGAATCGTGTAGTCGTACTCGCCGAGTTCCGACCCCTCGTACGCCGTCTGGGTCGTTTTGAACCCGCGCCACTCGTGACCGATGAACGTCGAGAGGTCGGCGTCGCGCTCGAGGTCGTCCCGGAGGTAGACCTGTTCGAAGTCGTCGCGCGTGAAGTAGGTGATCGAACGAAGGCTGTCGCCGATGGCCGTTCGGCAGGTCGCGACGATCTGCTCCGTTGCCTCTGGCGTGAGTAATCCGGTCGGCATACGGGAGCAGTCGAACCGCGCGAACTTAACGACGAGGGCTAATCACCGCGCGTTGAAACCGCCGTGACCGGGTGCGGGCGCGGTCACTGGGTACTACACCTGCTCGATCGCTCGATCGAGGTCCGCGATCACGTCGTCGACGTCTTCGATGCCCACCGAGAGGCGCACGAGGTCGTCGGTCACGCCGCCGGCCAACTTCTCCTCTTCGGTGAGTTGCTGGTGGGTCGTGCTCGCGGGGTGGATGATCAGCGTCTTCGCGTCGCCGACGTTCGCGAGCAGGCTCGTGAGATCGACCTCGTTACAGACCGTCTCCGCGGCGTCGTAGCCGCCCTCGAGTCCGAACGTGATCATGCCGCCGTACCCCCCTTCGAGGTACTCCTCGGCGTTGTCGTGGGTCTCGTGACTCTCGAGGCCGGGGTAGTTGACCCACGAAACCTTCGAGTGATCCTCGAGGTACTCCGCGACGGCCATCGCGTTCTCGCAGTGTTTCTCCATGCGCAGCGGCAGCGACTCGAGTTTCTGCAGCGTGACCCAGGCGTCGAAGGGCGACTGCTGGTTGCCCAGATCCCGCAGGCCGCGGGTACGGGCGACGACCGAGAAGGCGGCGTCGCCGAACGTTTCCCGGAAGTTCACGCCGTGGTAGGCCGGGTTCGGCTCGGTGATCTCGGGGTAGTCGCCGTCTTCCCACGGGAACGAGCCGCCGTCGACGAGGATCCCGCCGATCGTCGAGCCCGCACCGTGGATCCACTTCGTCGTCGAGTTCCAGACCAGATCCGCGCCGTGCTCGAGGGGCCGGCACAGATACGGCGTCGCGAAGGTGTTGTCGACGAACAGCGGCACGTCGTGGTCGTGGGCGATATCGGCGATGCGTTCGATATCCGGCGTCACAAGCGCGGGATTGCCGATCGTCTCGAGGTGGACGAATGCGGTGTCGTCGTCGATGGCCTCGGCGTAGGCCTCGTAGTCCAGCGTATCGACGAACTTCGTCTCGATCCCCCGCTTGGAGACGGTATGCGTGAGATAGGTGTAGGTCCCGCCATACAGCGCCGACGAGGAGACGATGTTGTCGCCGACGTCCGCGAGGATGAACGTCGCGAGGTCGAAGGCGGCCATCCCCGATGCGGTCGCGAGGGCACCGACGCCTCCCTCGAGCGTCGCGATGCGTTCCTCGAGCATCGCGTTCGTCGGGTTCATGATCCGCGAGTAGATGTTCCCCGTCTCCTCGAGGCCGAACAGGGCGGCGGCGTGGTCCGTGTCGTCGAACTCGTAGGAGCTGGTCTGGTACAGCGGCGGTGCGCGGGCACCCGTCGTCGGGTCGGGTTCCTGGCCGGCGTGAATGCTGTTCGTCGCGAATCGGTGCCCATCGGAATCGGGGTCGTCGCTCATACTCGCCCCGTCGCAGGCGGTCCAAGTAAAACCACTAGACGTACCGCTCGGGCTGGGAAGTGCCGGGCGGTAGTCCGGGGGACGATGCGGCCGTCCGCGTCAGAGAACGCTGACGACGCCGAGGCTCTCGACGAGCAGCCAGCAGACGAACGCCCCGTACAGTCCCAAGAGCAGCCACCCCTCGCGTCTGGTGAGGGCCATCCCGGTTCGGGAAATCGCGAAGAACGCGACCGTCGCCAGGACGAGAAACCCCATCATCGGAACGATGTTGGCGAAGTTGACCGTCAGTGCCCCCTTGACGACGACGCCGACCGGCACGGCCACGAGCAGGTCGAACGTGTTGCTGCCCAGGACGTTCGCCAGCGTGACCGTCGGTCGGTCGGCCCGCGCGGCCGTCAGGCTGACGAACGTGTCCGGCAGACTCGAGCCGGCGGCGACGACGGTCATCCCCCAGAGAAAGGAGGGGGTCCCGAATGCGTCCCCGAGGCCGATCGCCGCCCGAACGAGCGCTTCCACGCCGACGACGATGAACGCCAGCCCGACGACGAACCAGAACCACGTGCGCGCGAGCGGAATCGTCCCGTCCGCCTGCTGCTCCGACTCCGCGGCGTCCAAGTACTGCGTGAACAGGTAGAGGCCGTAGAGGGCGAGCGGGAACAGGGCGAGCGGTCTCGAGACGGAACCCCCGATGCGGACGCCGGCCTCGTCGACGGGGTTGTAGATGACCGCCAGCGAGAACGTCAACAGCAGGGCGGCGACCGCGAGCATGTAAAACAGCGACTCCTTGTAGACCAGTTCGCGCGTCGTGTCGACCACGCCACCGGCGACGACGACCGCGAGCCCCGGAATCACGAGGAGGTTGAACACCGCCGAGCCGACGATCGAGCCGACCCCGAGTTCGAACTCCCCGTGTACCAGCGTCGCGAGCAACACGCTCGCCAGTTCCGGCGCACTCGAGCCGACCGCGGCGATGACGGCACCCTGAACGACCGCCGGCAGCCCGTACGCGACCGCGAGCTTGTTCGCCGAATCCTCGAGCCAGGAACTCCCTTTCCACACGACCGCCGTCCCGACGGCCGCCATGAGGAGTAGCGTGACGATTTCGAGCACGAGACCTCCTTCTCAGGACCGTCGAATAAACCAATCGACAGAACCGTCCGAGTCGCGTTTCGGTCGCCGTCGCGTGATCGCGACCCCTGTACCGGGACCGAACACAGCACTCACCACGGGACCGCCGCGTCGAGGGAGGCGTCGAAAGAATTGGCCAAGCGGGTCACCGGGACCGCGCGAGCAGGGCTGCCGCGAGGAGGCCGATCGCGACGAGCGCGGTCCCGCCCTCGAAGCCGGAGACCGAGTCCGAACCCGAACCCCGGTTCGAGCCACCCGAGCCACTCCCATCACTGGAATCGGTACCGCCGTCGGCGTCGCCGTTCCCACTCTCTGGGGACGCCGGTGTCCCGTCGTCGACGGTGAGCGTTCCGGCCTCGAGCACGGGGTCGATGCGGGACCCGCCGTCCGCGTCGACTTGCAGCTCCGTGATCTCGAGCGTCGCCGAGCCGGTGTCGGTTCCGGTCACTGCGACCGTCGCGAGCGTGACGTCGGTCGCACCGGGAGTCACCTCGTCGGTGAGGTCGGCAGCCTCGACGGTTACCGACTGTCCGTCGTCGCTTACGACGGGATCGGTCGTCTTCCCGTACGTGTCGGGATAGCTGGCGTTCGAGACCGTCGCAGCGTCGGTCGATAGCTCGAGCGTGATCTCGAAGCCCGCGAGGCCGTCCGGGGCGTCGGTGAGCGCGATGCGATGGGTCGCGGTCGCTCCGGGTTCGACGGTCGCGTCGGCGACGACGAGACTGCTTCCGGTCTCCGTGGTTGCTCCGATGCCGAGAGCCGCCCCACCGCTCGCGGCCGTGACCGCGACCGGGAGCCCGACCGCAAGCCCGACCGCGAGGGCGACGGCGAGCGCGCCGACCCGATGTCGTGGCGATCTATCGCTCACAGTTCGTCGTACAGTTCGTCGATGTCGTCGTAGTCGATGCGGCCGTTGTCGTTGAAGTCGTAGGCGTCGACGTTGAGCGTGATCGACTCGTCGTCGAGGTGTTCGAAGAGGAGGACGATGTCGTCGTAGTCCAGCCGACCGTTCCCGTTGATGTCCTCGAACGTCCCGTCGCCATCGGGGTCGGTCGGAGCCCGTCCACCGGTACCGCCTCCGCCGACCGGCGGCGGGCCAGTGACGACCACGCCGGGCCGAGGCTGGGCTTCGATCGCAGTCCCCTCGTCGTCGTCCAGGGATCGTACGTCGGCCGCGATGTCTGTCGTTCCACCGCCGACGCCCTCGAGTTCGACGGTCGCCAGCGTGACGTCCGTCGTACCGGGTTCGATCTCGTCGTCGATGTCTGCGAATCGGAACTCGACCGTCGATCCGTCGTCGCTGATCGTCGGTCCGGCGGTGAGTTCGAGCGCGTCGTGATAGCTCGCGCCCACGATTTCGGCGACGTCCGTGTGCTCGAGGGAGACGGAGACTCGACCGCCGGCGAGCCCGTTCGGGACCGACGAGAGCGTCAGGTCTGCTTCGCCGCTCGTCGCCTGGCTGATCGCGACGGAGTCGACGTGAAGCGATGTCGGCGGCTCGTAGACCCACAGCGCGTCGTTGGGATACGAGCGACCGAAACTTCCCTTGTCCTCACAGAGGAGGACGCGGCCGTCGTCGAGGACCATCACGTTGTCGACGTTGATCGGCGCGGCGTCGACGACCGACTCGCGATCGGTCGCATCCGGGCCGACGACGACCGGCTCGAGCGTCGAGACGTCGTAGCCGGACTCCAGTTCGGCCCGGTAGACGACACCGCCGTCGACGCGTTCCATCCGAACGTCTCCCGCGTCGTCGGCCATGCCATCGTTGAGTTCCGAGATACCGACGTAGAGGAAATCGCCGGGTTCGGCGTCGTCGAGCGAGTCGATTCCCTCCGCCTTGCGGAACTCGACGCTGGCACCGATCGCTTTCGCTGCGGCCCGCGTCTCGAGGAACGGGACCCGACGGAGATCCTCGTCGACCCCATTGGGACCCTCCTCTGCGTACTGTGTGGCCCACTCGAGGATGTCCGCATCTGCGATGTAATCCTGGTTGCCGTTGATCGCGACTTCCTCGTCGGCTTCCGCCAGTGCGGTCTCGAGGTCCTCGGCCCAGTCGGTCTCGGCGTGGGTCTCGAGGTAATCGACCTGCGTGAGATCGTCGTAGTCGGCGATCCAGGACTCGACCTCGGCGTTGCTCGCGGTGCCCAGTTCCACCCACTCGATCTCGAGGTCGACGTCGGCGGGTGGCCGGTTCTTCGCAGCGTCCTCGTTAGTCACGCGGGCGGCAAACAGCGTCCCGCGGACGTCCATCCGGTCGTCGTAGCTCGGAATCGGCTCCTCGGCGACGAACTTGTAGAGACCCTTGTTCGCGCCATCGGAAGCGAGATACACGGTCCGCTCGTCGGGCATGAACTCGGGGCACTCGAAGGCGGCCCGACCCATGGCGTGGTGTTTGACCGGGGTCGGCTCCGCACTCGTCGGCTCGGTAATCTCGACGATGTGCCCGTATCGATACCGGTTCGGATAGCCGTCGCCGATGGGATCGGTCGTGTTCGTCTCGCCGTCCTGATCGACCGGCTCGGCCCCGAGATAGTAGGCCTGCATCTCGAGGCCCGCCAGCGCCCACGTTCCCTGTGGGTACCAACTCTCCTCGAACAGTTCCTCGATCGAGTTCCCGATCTCGGTCGGGTTTGGACGGTTCCAGAACGCTGCCGCGCCACGAACGCCGACGCCGCTTTCGGCGTCGACGACGTCGCTCACCGTCGCCGGCCCCGATACGCGCGGGTGGCCGTAGTCTTCCTCGGCGGACATCGGCGTCTCCCAGGGGCTCAGATCGCCATAACAGTTGATCCGGGTGCCGCCGATTTCACGAAAGGCCGCGAGGTTCTCGAGGTTCAGCGCGTTCTCGAGGTCGGCCTCCCAGCCGTCCTCGTCGCGGCTGATCGGCGTGCGCGTGATGCTTCCGGGACTCGTCTCGTTGTTCGTAAACAGATACCCCTCGAGCCCCTCATCGTCGGTCGGGACGAAGAAGTTCATGTCGGGGTTGTAGCCGACGTCACCGTACCGACTGCCGTCGAACGCGGCGATATCCGTGCCGTCGGGCGTCTCCGGGTGGCCCCACTTCCCGTCGCCGCCGGCGATCGGCACCCCTTCCTGGACGAGGATGTCGTACTCACCGCCAGCGACCTGGACTCGTCCCTGTGCGTCAGCAGACCGGGGAGCCTCGAGTGCGTCGAACTCGTCGTTCTTGCCGTTGAACTCGAACTGGTGGCCGGCGAGGACCCCGACGGCCGCCGTATCGTACGGCTCCGGATTGTCCCGGCTCGGATGCTGCAGGCTGAACAGTACTTCGCCGTTCTCGAAGACGAACGGGCCAGTCACTTCGGCACCGCGGGCCGTCGTCGCGAGCCGCTGGAGGTCCCCGCGTATCGTCGGTGCACCTGGAGTATCGGCGTCAGCCGCGGTTGCCGTCCCGATCGCTCCAACGCCGATCGCAGCCGCCGCTGATGTTGCCATCAGCGTCCGCCTGGTAAATTCGACCATATGCGACAGAAACGACTCTCGGTACTATAGTTAGATTTTATAATATAGATATATGCAAGAAATAACTCCGTCGAACGCTACTATTGCCATGCAATGTAATAGATCGCTATGAGCGGTACCGACCGCTATACGATCATACTGAGCGGGGACTGTACCGACACGTCGATCGGGATCACTCCACATCTCCTCGAGTGGACATCGAGCAGTTCCGTCGGATCGATCGAGTGTGCCGGTCGCTTCTGGCGAAGCGACGGCCATCCCCAGGCAGTACCCACAGAACAGAGCGTCAACCGCGCTCGAGACGACTCGAGGCAGGGCTACTCGAAGTCGCGTTCCTCGATCTGCGTTCGTATCTCGTCGGCCCGGTCACGGACCCACGAACAGTACCGGTCGATCTCCGCAGGGGTCGTCCCGTAGAACGACGCGACCCAGTTGCCGTCCGCCCAGGGGCACGTGGTGAGGTACGCAGCGAGGGTATCCTTGCCGGCCTGGACGATTTCGGGTGGGACGCCGCGTTCACCGGTGTTCTCCTCGACGAAGCCGTTGACGTCGAAGTAGACGTCCGCGTAGCGGCGAGCATCCTCGAGGTCGTCGAACGTGACCTCGGTGTGGTTCGGTGCCTCGAATCGGTACCGCGAGTCGTCGCCGTCGATCGCGTCGATCTCGACGATTCGAACGTCGAACACGTACGCGTCGACGACTGACTCGTCCGTATCGGGGGCGGGAGTTGACTGGGACATATCGAAACGGGTCCGGACGACCCTATCCTCGCCGATTTATTGAACGTTCGTATGTGGCGTATATATCACTCGGGAACCAGCCGTTCCAGTACCGAGACGTCCGGTGGTCCCCGTGACGTCTATTCCCCCGCTGGCTGCGTCACCGCGCTATCCGCCTCCGTAGACTCGAGAACGCCGGGAAGACGAACGACCGCGGTCGTGCCATCCGTCTCCGTCTCGAAGGAAAGATCGCCACCGAGTGCCGTCACGGCCCACCAGGCGATCCACAGCCCCAGTCCGCTGCCGTGTTCCAGGGCGGTCTCCTCGCCCCGCTCGAGGACGGCGAGTTCGTGTGCCGGAATGCCGGGGCCGTTATCGCGAACGGTGAAGACGGCGGTTCGATCGGCCGCCGCGCTCTCGAGGTCGATCGTCACGTGTGGATCGTCCGCGTCGCTGTGGACGAGTCCGTTCTCGACGAGGTTCGCGAATGCGACCGCGAACAGCTCCCGGTTCGTCCGGAGGGTCAGCGCCGCCGGCACTGCGACGTCGACGCGCCCCTCCTGTTGGGCCTCGAGATCGATTGCGATGGACTCGAAGACATCACGGGCGGTCACCGTCGCTGCCGACGGGGTCGTCTCGATCGCACGCTCGAAGGTGCGGGCCTTCTCGGCCATCGCGAGAACTTCATCGACGTCGTCGTGGACTCCCTCGAGCATCGCCGTGAGCTCGTCGTCGTCGACGCGGTCGGCGGCGATCCCGACGTAGCCCCGGACGGCGGTCAGATCGTTTCGGAGGTTGTGACGAAGGACCCGATTGAGGATCTCGAGGCGCTGTTCGCGTCGCCGCTGGTCGGTGATATCCTGCAGGACGAGCGTGTGACCGACGATCCGTTCGGACTCGTTTCTGAGCTGTGACGTCGAGACGGTGAGCTCCCGGTGGTCGCCGCCGTCAGTATCCGTGATGATCCGCGCATCCGCGTCAGCGACGGTCAGGCCGGTCACCCGCTCGAGCGGTTCGCCCAGAACGCCCGGTTTCGCGACATCGAATGCCGTTTCGGCCGCGGGATTGCAGTCGACGATCCGCTCGTCCGTGTCGACGACGAGAAACGGGTTCTCGAGCTCTTCGATGGCGGATCGATCGGCCGTGCGCTGGACCGACGGGCTGTACGTGAACATGTTTCCGCCGACGAACGCGTAGGTGTCGAGCACGACGTGGGGGAGAAACAGCACGGCCGAGAGGTTGAGCTGATCGACCGGGCCCAGTCCGAAGAGCCACACGAGCAGACCGACCCCCGGCGGGAGCGTACTGAGTCCGACCGCGAGCGCCTCCGTTCGGTAGAGCGGGCCGTAGCTGATGACCGTATCGAACAGGAGCAACGTTCCCGACGCCGCAAAGACCGTCCCGACCATGATCGCGAAGAACGCCCAGGCGTTGAGGTCGTAGGACACCGTCGCCGCGCCGTAGACCGGATCGATTCGGAACCCGCTCCAGACGATTTCGTGGAGCGGATTCGTCGCGACCAGTACCGTCGTGATCACCGGGACGAGGACCAGCGATCCGAACCAGGGCGTTCGAACGAGCGAGCCGCGACCGGTGTACTCGAGGCCGAAGGCCAAAAACGGCACCCCGGTCCAGACGATGCCGGTCCAGGTCAGGACTTCGAGGCCCCACCGCAACGTGGGATCGAAGACCAACAGCCCGATGCCATACGAGAAACACCACAGCGCCTGTGCGAGCAGTGCCACCAACAACCAGTCCGCGCCGGGTTTCCCCCCGTGTTGGCGGAGATACTGGAGCAAAAACAGCGTTCCGACGCCGGAGAGGATCGACCCAGCAGCCGGCCACGGAACTGCACCCATGCTACGGAGGGTACGAGCACAGCGACTTCGGTGTTGTGGCCCGCTGGGGACCCGAGGCTGGCGCGTCGTCCCGTCGCCAGAGCCCGACAGGCCGACGCCGCGCTCACTCGAGCAGCGACTCGCCGGTCATTTCGGGGGGTTGCTCGAGATCGATCACCTCGAGGATCGTGGGCGCGATGTCGGCGAGCGTTCCGCCGTCACGAATCGTTCGCCCTCCCGCGGTTCCGTCGGCTGCCTGGTAGATCAGGGGGACCTCGTTGTACGTGTGCGCGGTGTGGGGGTCTTCCGCCGTTCCCATGTCGTCCGCGTTGCCGTGATCCGCAGTGATGAGGACGTGTGCGCCGGCGTCCTCGAGCGCCGCGACGAGCCGACCGAGTTGGGCGTCGACGGCTTCGACGGCCTCGATCGCGGCCTCGTAGTCGCCGGTGTGGCCGACCATGTCCGGATTCGCGTAGTTGAGCACGAGCACGTCCGGGTCGTCGGAGTCGATGGTATCGATCGCGGTGTCGGTCACCTCGGGCGCACTCATCTCCGGCTGCAGATCGTAGGTCGGGACGTCGGGGCTCTCGACGATCGTCCGGATCTCGCCGTCGAACTCGACCTCGCGGCCGCCGTTCAGGAAGTACGTGACGTGGGCGTACTTCTCGGATTCGGCGATCCGCAGTTGCGTCCGGCCCGCGTCGGCCAGTACCTCGCCTAACACCTGTTCGGGTTGGTGCGGCGGGTAGGCCACGGGGAGGTCGAACGTCTTGTCGTACTGCGTCATCATGACGACTTCCGCATCCGGCGGGCTGGTCTCGAGGTCGTCCGCCCAGTCCGCGGGCCGAATGTCGGCGAGCATCCGGGTGAGCTGGCGGGCGCGATCCGAGCGGAAGTTGAACCAGACGACCGCATCGCCGTCCGCGAGCGCTGGCTGCTCCGCGACCACCGTCGGCTCGACGAACTCGTCGGTCTCGCCGCGGTCGTAGGATTGCTCGACGGCGTCGACCGCCGACTCGGCGGTCCACTCGCCTTCGCGGTTCACGATGGCGTCGTAGGCCCGGTTCGTCCGCTCCCAGTTCTGGTCGCGGTCCATCGCGTAGTACCGGCCCGAGACCGTCGCCACGTCGCCCGTGCCGTGCTCGGCGACGACGTCCTCGAGCGTGCCGAGGTACTCCCGGCCCCCGGTCGGAGAGGTATCACGACCATCGGTGATCGCGTGGGTGACGGCCTCGACGTCGCGGTCCGCCGCCAGTTCGATCAGCGCGTGCAGGTGTTCCTGATCCGAGTGGACTCCACCGTCGCTGACGAGGCCGAGGAAGTGAACGCGGCCGTCGTTCGCCCGCGCTCGATCGAACGCCGTATTGATCGCGTCGTTCTCCCGGAACGAGCCGTCCGCGATCGAGTCCGAGATCCGCGTGTACTCCTGGTAGACGACCCGGCCGGCACCGATATTGAGGTGGCCGACCTCGCTGTTTCCCATCTGGCCGTCCGGGAGGCCGACGCGCCGCCCCGCGACCTCGAGGCGGCCGTACGCACCCGATTCGGCGAGCCGGTCGAACACCGGCGTATCGGCTGCCTGAACCGCATCTCTGCCGCCGTCACCGAGTCCCCAGCCGTCGAGGACGATCAGCGCAGCTTCCATACTGGATCGGAAACCGGCGTATCCTAATTAGCTGTCGTTGTCTGTCGTCGGCAAACCCATTCATATCCTTAAATAGCTACCGCAATTAAGATGCTATTTATACGCCATTTTATAAAAATATATTATAAATATCATTACTAATCAGCAAATGCAATTATAATAGAAAGTAATAAGTAATGAGAGGTCATACAATTTCCTATGCCAGAAGAGAGTATGAAAAAACTCACTAGGAGAAATGTAATTAAATCAGTGGGAGCCGCAGGAATTTCTGCCGGTCTATTCACCGGAACGGCCAGCGCTGCCACGTCAAGTCCCCATACCGAAGCCATCTGGAATTTAATGAGAGACTACAATATCCCTGGGCTCTCCTGTACGATCAATACCGATTGGTACGGTTCTCGATCGACTGCGGACAGAATACACCTCGGAAAAATATACGCTGATCCAAGATCGGAAACGGAGGTTGATTCCTCACACCGATTCAGAATCGGTAGCATCTCCAAGACACTTACTTCCGCGGCGGTCCTGACACTCGTTGAAAACGGATCAATCTCGCTGGGCGATCCGGTGTTCGGAGACACCTTCTCAGAGAATGGTCCGCCTATCTTCAACAGTAAATATCCGCTGGCTACTCACAGTTATCAACCTCTGTTTGAGAACATCACCGTCGAAAACCTCCTGTCTATGACATCAGGTTTCGAGTTCGGATCGGACTACCCCGTATACGACGGAACGAAGGGAATGACCCAAGATGAGGTTATTACTGAGATATTAAATGAGCATACGGTCGAATACACCCCGGGAAGCAGATACGAATATCAGAACTTCTGTTACCTTGTCCTCGGACAGTTGATTGAAGAAGTCACCAACCGATCGTACGCGGACTACGTGCAACAGACTGTCCTTGAGCCCGTCGGCGCTACTGGTATGCAGATTGGTGGTGACAGCAAAACAGACAGAATTAATAACGAAGTGTTCTATCACAGTGACCGTCCCGTCTACGGAGATGATGCTCGACTTGAGTTTCGGGATGCACATGGTGGATGGGTTGGATCGCCAACGGAGGTGCTGCGGATCGTCGATGACATCGCCTATCTCTATAAGGACGGCGGTCACTATGAGACCGGGAGCGAGATACTCGCTACGTCGACTGCCGAGGATGCACTCGAGATACGGAAGGATCCCTACGCCCTTGGGTGGGTATCCTATGACTCGGCGATGGGACACAATGGCCGAAGCCGGGGTGCATGGTCGTCGGTTCGGTGCCGTGACGATCGATACTCATTCTGCGTGATGGCCAACCATGATAATACGGCTCCACGAAACAAGATTCTCAACCACATTGACAACTACATCGATGACGAGGTGAAAGACGACAGTAACCGAACATAGTACGGAATGCCGCCGATCATAAATTGTTCGATCCGACGACGGCCCGCTTCCCGAAACGGGCAAAGCCGATCAAAGAAGTTGTAATTTTAATATATTCTGGTCTGAATGAGGGAGATTCAACGGCTAATGGTGAAGATTATTGTGTGAAGTCGTCTGGATTGGCGGTAACTACCTCCTCTAGAGAGTCGTCCGTTTTCGTAGAGGCACGATCAGCCACCTGTATACTGGTAAAAACACATCCCATACGTCGACTAAAGTGACTTCCGACTAATGGTCCTTAATCCAACTTTTATATAAAGATACAGCCAAACCTAGCTTATTCGCCAATCTGATAGTTGTTCCACTAGAGAATGAAACCTTCGAGCAAGCGGGGAGAACGCCAGCTATTCTATCAGTAGACCGAAGCAACGACTGAAACGGACTGAGTCGAACGTGTCATCAGTTCTGATGTTCGAAGGTTGCGCCGCAGTCGCCGCAAGTCGTCCCTCGCCCCGGTTTCACCCGTTGGGCGAACACCGCGCCACACTCGTCACAGATCATAAAAAGCCGGTGTTCGGGGTCGACCCCGGCCTCGAACTCAGCCCGGATCCAGGCGTCGGCGTTACCTTCCTCGTAGAGGGTGACGCCGGAACTGTGCTGTCGCCAATTGACTGGACTGTCCCCGCACTCGACCGCCGCCGACTCTCGCTCGGACATCGGGATATGCCGACCCTCGAACCGCCCATACATACGCTTTCTGATAGTAATTTACACGGGCTCGAGTGAACGTCTTCGCCGCCACGACCACTGGCTTTTTGCCGGTCGGGTGGGAGCCACCTGTCATGACGCTCGATCCGGTCCACTTCGACGGCATCGCGCGACTCGCAGGGCGGATCGATCACGGGGCCGACGAGCGCGACCGTCGTGCGTTCGCCGAAACCGTCTGGGCGGAGTTTCTCGACCCACTGCGCTACGACGGGCGGACGGTCCTCGAGCCGGTCGACGAGCAGGCCCGTCGGGTCGTCGACTGCGAGGGGGTTGCCCTCCGCGACCGCGAGTTCCCGACCGAACACGGTCTCGACGCGGGGACGATCAACCCGACGACGTTCAAAAACGGGCTCGTCATCGATATCGCGCAGGCGGCCATGAGCGCGACGCCGAGCGACCTCGACCTCCACCGGTCGCGAACGACCGTGATGACGGTCCACTCCAACGACGAGACGATGACCGTCGACGAGTCGTGGGGGAAGTTCGACGAGGGATACAGCCGGAGTCGAGCGGTCAAGATCCCGCCGCTCCCGCGGTTCGCCGAGGGCGTCGTCCACGCCCTCGCACTCTACCTCGCGGAAAGCAAACACGCCCGCGACCACGCCGAAACGGTCTCGGATCTGCTCGTCCTCGACGGCCCGCTGTATCCCCGCGGCCTGCTGCGCTGGGCCGACCAGCACCCCGACCTCGCGGACTTCCTGCTCGAGGATCCCCGGCCGACGACGGTGCTGGAGAACTACGTCCGGCTGGTCGAAGACTTCGTCGAGCGGGACGTTCCGCTCGTCGGCTTCGTCAAAAACCCCGCGACGCGGGTGCTCACGCGGAGCCTGAAGTCAAAGCGAGACGTCGACATCAGCGTCCCCTGGAGCGACGACTCGGCGCTGTTCACCCGCCTGCTCGAACGCGGCGAGTACGTCGACGACGTCGACGGCGAGCGCTGGGAGCGGGACACCGCGGGGCTGACGTACACGAACTGGTTCCGCTCACGCGGTGGCGTCGACGGGCCGCTGTCGGCCGAGGGCGACGCACTCGGCGTCGACCGACACCTCGAGCACGAGGCCTACGAGGTCACCTTCTTCGTCGTCTACGATCCCCGCGACGACCTCCTCTATCGGATCGAGGCACCCTACGCGTTCACCAAAGACTCCGAAACGCGAGAACGGCTGACGCTGCAACTGTTACAGGACGTCGCCATCGCACACGGCCCGCCGACGATCGTCGGGAAAGCCGACGAACTCGCACGGATCAGCAACGCCGAAAAGGCGTCGCTCCGGGAGACGCTCGAGGATCGATTCGACACGGCACAGGACCGGACCTACGACGACCACCGGTGGAGCGAGGAACCGTTTTGAATCGGTCCCGCCGTGTGGCGGCGCGGGCCACCCACAGACCGGGAACCGGTCGCTGGCCGCCGCCGTCGGCCGCTGAACTGTATGATATATTATAGTCGTCTGACGTACGTTTATGTGGCCGGACCGGTCCCTAGTTGATATGTCGAACAACCGTGTCGAACAACTGGAATCGACGGTTGCGGAACTCGAATCGACGGTAGAGGGGCTGACGGACGAACTTATCGAAGCGAAAGAGCGGATCCGCGTCCTCGAGGCCGAGCTCGATGCGGAGACGCCGACGCGTGTCCCCGAGCGACGTAGCGAGGAGACGAGGACGACCGCGGTCGAGGAGGACGAAACGCCCGAAGCCGAACCCGACGAAGTCGCCGAAGCGGCGGCCGACGCCGAGGACGTCGACGAGACTGCCGGTGACGAAGCGGAAGACTCAGGTAGCGACGACATTATCGTTGCATAACTGCGGCGGAATCGAGGGGCGGGACCGTGGACCGCGGTCGGCGCTCGCTTCGACGGCTACTGGCGGTCCGGAGGGTTCGAAAGGAGCATGTACATCAAGTCGATCGTTCTCGACGATTTCAAGAGCTTCGGTAGAAAGACGAAGATACCGTTCTACGAGGATTTCACCGTCGTCACGGGCCCGAACGGCTCCGGCAAATCGAACATCATCGACGCCGTCCTCTTCGCGCTCGGACTGGCCCGGACCCGCGGGATTCGGGCCGAGAAACTGACCGATCTCATCTACAACCCCGGTCACGAGGGCGGCGACACCTCCAGTGGCCCCCGCGAGGCGACCGTCGAGGTCGTTCTCGACAACTCCGAGGGCACCCTCGAGCGATCACAGGTCGTCAACGCCGCCGGCAGCGAGGACGTCGGCGACGTCGACGAGATCCGCATCCGCCGTCGGGTCAAGGAGACCGAGGACAACTACTACTCCTACTACTACCTGAACGACCGCTCGGTCAACCTCTCGGACATCCAGGACCTGCTCGCACAGGCGGGGATCACGCCGGAAGGATACAACGTCGTCATGCAGGGCGACGTGACCGAGATCATCAACATGACGCCCCACGCCCGCCGGGAGATCATCGACGAGATCGCGGGGGTCGCGGAGTTCGACGCCAAGAAGGAAGACGCCTTCGAGGAACTCGAGACCGTTCAAGAGCGGATCGACGAGGCCGAACTCCGCATCGAGGAGAAACGCGACCGCCTCGAGCAACTCGCCGACGAGCGCCGGGAGGCAATGCGCTACCGCCGGCTCCGCCGCGAGAAAGACGAATACGAGGGCTACAAGAAGGCCAGCGAACTCGAGGAGAAACGCGAGGAACTCGAGTCCGCCGAGGCCGAGGTCGACGATCTCGAGGCCGAACTCCGGGAACTCCAGCGGGAACTCGACGAACGCGAAGGGGCGGTCGTCCGCCTCCAGGAGGACCTGGAGGACTTGAACGCCGAGATCGAGCGCAAGGGCGAGGACGAACAGCTCCGGATCAAAAGCGAGATCGAGGAGGTCAAAGGCGACATCTCGCGGCTCGAGGACAAGATCGAAGCCAGCGAGGAGGCGATCGAGGACGCCGAGTCCGAGCGACGCGAGGCGTTCGTCGAGATCGATCGCAAGCAAGAGACGATCGACGATCTCGACGACGAGATTCGCGAACACAAACTCGAGAAGGCACAGGTAAAAAGCGAGATCCAGGAACGCGAGGCCGACCGCGACGACCTCGAGGCCGAAATCGAGGCCGTCGACACCGAGTTCGACGAACTCAAGGCCGAACTCGCCGAGCGAAAGGACGATCTCGAGGCGGCCAAGACCGAGAAAAACGACCTCCAGCGCGAGCAAGACCGCCTGCTCGACGACGCTCGCCGACGCTCGAACGCGATCAGCGAGAAAGAGGCGACGATCGAAGAGAAACGCGAAACGATTCCGGAGATCGAGAGCCAGCGAAGCGACCTCGAGCGGGAACTCGAGAAGGCCGAACGGAATCGCCAGAACATCGCGGAGGTCGTCGACGACCTGAAAGCCCAGAAACGCAGGCTCCAGTCGGACGTCGACGATCTCGACGACGAGATCCAGGCCAAACAACAGGAGTACGCCGAACTCGAGGCCAACGCCGGCGAGAGCGGCGACTCCTCGTTCGGTCGTGCGGTGACGACGATCCTCAACTCGGGAATCGACGGCGTTCACGGCGCGGTCGCACAGCTGGGGACCGTCGCCGGCGAGTACGCGGTCGCCTGTGAGACCGCCGCGGGGGGTCGGCTGGCGAACGTGGTCGTCGACGACGACGTTATCGGCCAGCAGTGCATCGAGCATCTCAAGTCCCGAAACGCGGGTCGAGCGACCTTCCTGCCGCTGACGGACATGAGCCAGCGCCGGCTGCCATCGGCCCCCAGCGATCCGGGGATCGTCGACTTCGCGTACAACCTCGTCGACTTCGATCGGGAGTACGCCGGCGTTTTCTCCTACGTCCTCGGGGACACGCTGGTCGTCGAGGACATCGAGACCGCCCGCTCGTACATGGGCGACTACCGGATGGTCACCCTCGACGGCGACTTAGTCGAGAAGAGCGGCGCGATGACCGGCGGCTCCGGCGGCGGTTCGCGCTACTCCTTTACCGGCGGCGGCGAGGGGCAACTCGAGCGCGTCGCCAAACGGATCACGGAGCTCCAGGAGGAACGCGAATCGCTGCGCGAGGAAGTCCGCAGCGTCGAGGAGCGACTCGACGACGCCCGCGACCGCAAGAGCGACGCGGCCGACGAAGTCCGCTCGATCGAGTCCGAACTCGAGGGGATAGCCGAGAAACGCGAGGCCCTCGAGGCGGAGATCGAGGACCTCGAGACCGATCTCGAGGAGCTCCGCGAGGAACGCGACTCCGTCGACGAGCGGATGAACGAGATTGCCGCGGAGATCGACGCCAAGACCGAAGCGGTCGAGGAACTCGAGGCTGAGATCGAGGACCTCGAGACCGAACTCGCCGACTCGAAGATCCCCGAACTGACCGATCGGATCGAGACGCTCGAGGCCGAGATCGACGACCGCGAAGAGCGGATTCAGGAACTCGACAACGACCTCAACGAACTGAACCTCGAGAAGGAGTACGCCGAGGACGCCATCGAGGACCTCCACGACGACATCGAGGCGGCCCAGAACCGCACGGCCGAACACGAGGATCGGATCGAAGAGTACGAGGCGGAGATCGAGACGAAGCGCGAGGAACTGGCGGCAAAGCGCGAGGCCGTCGAGGAACTGGAAGCGGAGTTGACGGAGCTGAAAGACGAACGGAGCGACCTCAAAGAGGAACTCTCCGACGCCAGGACGGCACGCGATCAGCAACAAGACCGGGTCAACACCGTCGAGAGCAAACTCGAGGACGCGAGCGAGCGCGCCAACAGCCTCGAGTGGGAGATCGAATCGCTGGAGTCGGAAGTCGGCGACTACGATCCCGAAGACGTGCCCGACCACGAGACCGTCCGCGAGATGATCGACCTTCTGGGGGCCGACATGGAGGCGATGGAGCCGGTGAACATGCTCGCGATCGACGAGTACGACGAGGTCCGAAGCGACCTCGAGGAACTCGAGGAGGGACGGGAGACGTTAGTCGAGGAGGCCGACGGCATCCGCGATCGGATCGAGCAATACGAGACCCAGAAGAAGCGGACGTTCATGGACGCCTACGATGCGATCGCGTCCCACTTCACGGAAATCTTCGAGAAGCTCTCCGAAGGGACGGGGACGCTCCACCTCGAGAACGAGGCCGATCCGTTCGACGGCGGACTGACGATGAAGGCTCAGCCGGGCGACAAGCCGATCCAGCGGCTGGACGCGATGTCCGGCGGCGAGAAGTCGCTGACCGCGCTGGCTTTCATCTTCGCCATCCAGCGGCACAACCCGGCTCCCTTCTACGCGCTCGACGAGATCGACGCCTTCCTCGACGCCGTCAACGCCGAGCGGGTCGGCGAGATGGTCGAGGAACTCGCCGGCGACGCTCAGTTCGTCGTCGTCTCCCACCGCTCGGCCATGCTCGATCGCTCCGAGCGGGCGATCGGCGTGACGATGCAACAGGACAACGTGAGTGCGGTGACCGGCATCGATCTGAGTAGTGGGGAGGTGCCTGCTGATGACTAGGGAGCCGCGTAGCGGCTCCGAAACGTCGAGTAGCGCGGAACGGAGTTCCGCGAACAGTCGAGCGGCAGAGCCGCGAGACGACGGGGAGCAAAGCGACCCGCGAGACGGCGATGAGCCTGAGGAGCCAACGGCGACGCAGGGCTCCTCGAGAACGCAAGCGGGGAGCGAAGCGACCCGTGAGCGAAACGAGTCGCGAAGCGCTGAATCACACGCCCCCGGTCGAACCCTCCGAACCGACGGCGGCGACGAGATTCCGCTGCACATCGCCGGACACGAGGATCGCGAGCGGCCGGGCGACTCGAGCCCGGATTCCGACCCGAACGAGGGCGGTGCTGACGGCCGTGACCCCGAGGCGGGGGAGTCGGTCCTCGAGTTCACGGGCGTCGAGACGGGCGACCCTGCGGACGACGACGGGGAGCCGGAAGTCGAACCGGTCGAACTGCTCGTCCAACTCGCCAAAGACGGCGAGATCGACCCGTGGGACATCGACATCGTCGACGTGACGGACACGTTCCTCGAGGCGATCGACGAGGTCGACCTGCGGACCTCCGGCCGGGCGCTGTTCTACGCGAGCGTCCTCCTGCGGATGAAAAGCGACGAGCTGTTCGCGGTCGAGGAACCCGACCAAGAGGAACTCCCACCGTGGGAAGCGCCCTTCGCCGACGACGGACCGACGGATCCGGACGGCGACGACGGGAGGGAGCACCCACCGGGGTTCGACCCCGTCGAGAACCTCGAGGAAGAGATGGAGCGCCGCCTCGAGCGCAAACACGCCCGCGGGAAGCCCGAGACCCTGGACGAACTCGTTCGCGAGCTCCGGACCGCCGAACGCGACAGCTGGTGGAAGGAGTCCCGGAGTTACGACACGAGCGGCTCGCCGACGGGGTACGATCGCGGCGTCCAGGAGTTGAACTACCACTCCGGTGACGATCTGCGGGTCGACGACGAGCCGACCAGCGACGACGTCACCCATACGACCCACGAGGAGGACATCGAGGCGGTCATCGACGACGTCGAACGCGAACTCGAGACCCACTACGAACAGGGACGCGACGAGGTGTTGTACGCCGAGATCGACGAGGTCGGTGGCTCGCGCGTGATGACCTACCTCGCCTTGCTCTTCTTGGCCCACCGGGGCCGTGTCACGCTCGAGCAGGACGAACTGTTCGGCGATCTCTGGGTACAGCAGGTCGCGGTCGAGGCGGACCCGGGCGAAGCGATCGCCGACTGACTCGGTCCGGACGACGTCCGACGGGACGCGGGTCCGTCGCGTGCTCGCGTCGAAAGGGTTATTTGTTCGTTCGAAAATCGATTACACGAATGACACGACCGGACCGGCAACGGAGCGTCGGGAGCGGACTCCGACGCGTGGCCGATTACGCCGGGTTCGTGTTCGTCTGGGGCTGGATTCTCGTATCGCTGCTGTTCGTGCCGGCGATGCTCGGTGCTCCCTTCGTCGGCATCGCGCTCTTTCTCGTCGGGCTCGTCGTCTGCTGGCAGGCGGCCGAAGCCTCGAGCGACCCCGTTTACACTTTCGGCACGATGCGGGAGGTTCGAACCGGCCACGTCGACTCGGCGACCGTCGACTGCGGCGAGTGCGGGCGGCCGGCCGAGGGCGGCGAGTACCGCCGCTACGAGGAACGGCGCGTACTGTTCGGAACCACGATTGCGGTTCCGGAAGCGGGAGAGAACGTCTACTGCGAGGCGTGTGCGGTCGATCCGCGCGATCCGTTCGAATCGGGCAGAGACGGTGAACGCGACCCGACGACGGCCGGCGACCCGACCGCCCGGGAATCGCCGGACTCCGCTCCGTCCTCCGATCTCGAGTCGGAGCGGTCGTGACGGTGGGACTCGACGCCCGCGTTACTCCAGATACTCGCCGGCCAGCAGATCGACGCGCTCGAGGGTCTCTTCGGGGATCGCTTCCTGTGGCGTGTTGATCGTCCCTTCGAGGGCGCTCCAGGCCTCGCTCTCGAAGTCGTCGGGCATCGTCCTGATGGCGTGTTCGACGACCGTGTTGATCGCGTCCTCGTTGGCCGCGGCGTTCTCGAGGACCTCCTCGAGGGAGACTTCGCTGTCATCTTTCCAGACGTCGTAGTCGGTGACGCCGGCCACCGTGGCGTAGCTCAACTCGGCCTCGCGGGCGAGTTTGGCCTCGGGGATGGCGGTCATCCCGACGATGTCCCAGCCCTGGTCGCGATAGAACTCGCTTTCGGCCTTCGTGGAGAACTGCGGGCCTTCGATGCAGACGTAGGTGCCGCTCTCTTGGATTTTCGTCTCGTCGGCCGTCGCGTCGTGGCTCTCGGGGTGGCCGCTCGTGTGGGTCTCCGAGCGGAGCACGCTGCGGGCCGATTCGGCGAGGTGATCGACCATCGCCGGACAGTACGGCTCGGCAAAGCCCATGTGGACGACCATGCCGTCGCCGAAGAAGGTCGGCGAACGGTGTTTGGTCCGATCGAAGATCTGGTCGGGAACGACCAGCGTCCGGGGTGGCAACTCCTCTCGCAGGCTCCCGACCGCGTTCGTTGCGATGACCCGGTCGACCCCGACCGACTTGAGCGCGTAGATGTTCGCGCGATAGGACGCGTCGGTCGGCGGATGCTGGTGATCCTCGCCGTGACGCGGGAGGAACGCGACGTCCCGCCCGGCCAGTTCGCCGAGGGTAACCACGTCGCTTGGCTCGCCGTACGGCGTCGAAATCGCTTCCGTCCGCGTGTTCTCGAGTGGCAGTGCGTCGTAGATGCCGCTGCCCCCGATAACGCCGATCGTCATGCGTGGTCGTGGGTCGACCAGTCACCTAAACGGTCCGGTTGCCGGCCTCGAGGGCGTCCGTACCGTCGTGGTAGGCGGTATCACCGTTCACGAGTGCACAAGTAGGGTCGGCAACATTGGTCGGTTATGGCTGTCGACGAGGAGCCACCCGGCGGGCTCACCGAGGGGCCGCTCGTCCGCCCGATGGTCCGATTGGCGTGGCCGCTGGTGGTCATCCAGTTGTTGCAGGTGGCGTACAACGTCGGTGACACCTTCTGGCTGGGCGCGCTCTCGCCCGATGCAGTGGGGGCGGTGAGCCTCGCCTTTCCGCTCCTCTTCTTGCTGATCGCGATCGGCGGTGGCTTCACCACGGCCGGCGCGATCCTGATCGCCCAACACACCGGTGCGAAGAGCGGGGATGCGGGCCTGATCGCCGGGCAGACGCTGTCGTTCGTCTCGCTGGTCGCCGTCGGGCTGAGCGCGCTCGGCTTTTTCGCGACCGAGCCGATGCTCGCGGCGTTGCCCGCCGACGCCGAGACTCAGGCCGCGATCATCCCGCTCGCCGCCGAGTACCTGCGGGTGTTCTTCCTGGGACTCCCCTTCCTGTTTGGCTTCTTCGTCTTCGTCGCGCTCATGCGGGGCTACGGCAGCACGCGCGCGCCGATGAGCGTTATGCTCGTCAGCGTCGTCATCAACCTCGCGCTCGACCCGCTGTTCATTTTCGGCCTCGGTCCCGTTCCCCGCCTCGAGGTCCAGGGAGCCGCCGTCGCGACCCTCATCTCGCGGGGCATCGCGACGGCGATCGCGTTCTACCTGCTGTACTACACCGACGTGGGTCCGGACATCCGGGCGGCCCACCTCCGGCCGCGACGCGAGTACGTCGCGAAGATCACCCGGTTGGGCGTCCCGACGGCGCTCGAGCAGTCGATGACGGCGCTGGCGCTGGTCGCGATGACGGCGATGGTCGTGACCTTCCCGCCGGCAGTCGTCGCGGCCTACGGGTTGGGGAACCGGCTGATTTCGCTGGCCTTCCTGCCGGCGATGGGCATGGGACAGGCGACGGACACGATCGTCGGCCAGAACCTGGGTGCGGGCAAGCCCGACCGGGCGGCGAGGGCCGTCCGGATCGCCGCAGGGACGATTGCCGGCGTCATGGTCGTCGCCGGGCTCCTCGCCGCGCTGTTCCCGGAGCCGTTCGTCTCGGTGTTCGTCACGGCCGACGCGGCGGGGAAAGCGGCGACGATCGAGTACGGGGTGACCTACCTCCGATACGCCGCGGTCGGCTTCGCGTTCATGGGCGTGTTACAGGTCATTCAGGGGGCGTTCCGCGGGGCCGGAAACACGAAGACGGCACTCGTGTTCGCGGTGCTCGGACTGTGGATCGTGCGCGTCCCCGTTACCGCCTATCTGGTCTTCGTCGCCGACTGGGGACCGACCGGGATCTGGACCGGCGTCGTGGTCGGCGACGTCGTCGGCGCGATCGCGGCCGTCGCGTGGTTCACGCGCGGGACGTGGAAGGAGTCGCTGGTAGACGAACGGGACGGATCGGGACAGGCGATCTCGGAAACGACTGATGCCGAGTCAGTTACCGAGTAACACGTACGGTCTGCTCCCGACTGTAACTGCCGGGACGTACACGTCGCTTATTCGCTATCGGTATTGATCGTCTCGAAGCCGAGTGACTCGAGCAGTGTTACTCCGTGCTCGGAATGGAATTGAAACTCTCCATCCTCATCGGCGTCCGTCGAATCCGGTTCGTCGGCCGAGCGGGCGACAGTTCGTCTCACGATTTCTTTGAGCGCATACCGGTGGTCCCCATACTCTACGTACCGGTTTTCTGATTGATGATTCTTACACGGATCAAGCGTTGCGAGCGCGTGCAAAACGTCGACGTTCGAGACGGTCACGCTTTTAATCCGCGCAGTTCGGAGTACGGTCTCGGTTACGTTCGCCTCGTATCGTATCTTGGTTTTACCCATGTATTGAACAGTATGTTACGATAACATAAATCGTGGCACCGATTCGTCGTGGGCACCCAAATCGTGGCAGAAATCCCGAGCGGTAGCTGCTATTCGTCGACGAGCGCCCACTCGTCGGTCCCGACCGACTCGAGTAGCCCGCGTCGGTCCATCTCGCGTAGAACCTCCGACAGCCGGTCGGGCTGGGCGATCTCCATCTCGATACGCTCGATACCGTGGTGGTCGGTGAGGGAGTGGCGGATCTCCTCGTTCGTGAACGTTTCCTGGTCGGTTTTGTCCATCGCACTCGAGATGAGATCGATCAGATCTTCGATGAAGTTCCACGGGTAGACGATCCAGGTCCACTCCTCGAGGCGTTCGCCGACGTAGTCGGGTTGGAACTCGCTGGTGCCAAGCAGTTGCAGGGTCGCGGTGCGGACCTCGCCGGCGTCGCGGTCGTCGACGTACTCGTAGGCGCGTTCGATCGAGCCGCCGGTGTCGGCGATGTCGTCGATGATGAGCACGTCCTTGTCTTCGACGCTCCCCTCTGGCATCGGGTAGCGGACGGTCGGTTCGCCGGATTTCTCGGCGGTGCCGACGTAGTGTTCCATCTTCAGGCTCGTCAGGTCGTTCAGCCCGAGGAAGTCACAGAGACACCGCCCGGCGAACCAGCCGCCCCGGGCCAGTGCGACGACGACGTCCGGCTCGAACTCGTCGTCGCGGACGTCGTCGGCCACGTCCCGGCACAGACCGTAAATGTACTCCCAGTTGGTTATCGTACAGTCGAAATCGTCCGGTAGGTCGGACATCTGATGGCCACCTACTCGAGAGAGTATGGTGCAACCCCCTTAAGATAGCCGAAACCGTCCACGCGCTCGAGCCGGGTCGACTCCGGTCGACGACCGGGCCCGTCGCGTCCCGGTACGTGCCATCCCGAGATTTATTATCGAGTAGTATAACCTAGTTATCCATGGCGCATACGCAGCTGCAAGCCGCCCGCGATGGGAGGGTGACCCCCGAGATGGAACGCGTCGCCGAGCGAGAGAACCGCGAGCCGGAGTTCGTCCGCGAGCAGGTCGCGGCGGGACAGGCCGTGATCCCGGCCAACCGTCACCACGACGCACTCGACGCGATGATCATCGGCCGCGAGTTCGCGACGAAGGTCAACGCCAACATCGGCAACAGCGAGACGACCAGCGACCTCGAGACGGAACTCGGAAAGCTCCACACTGCGGTCCACTACGGTGCGGACACCGTGATGGACCTCGGCACCGGCAGCGATCTCGACGAGATCCGGGAGGCCCACGTCGAACACTCACCGGTGCCCCTGGGTACGGTGCCGCTGTACGAGGCGGTCAAACAGGCTGGCAGTCCCGAGGCGATCACGAAAGAGTTGCTGCTCGAAATCGTCGAGAAACAGGCCCGACAGGGCGTCGACTACATGACGATCCACGCGGGCATTCTCGCCGAGCACCTGCCGCTGACCGACGGCCGAAAGACCGGCATCGTCTCGCGGGGCGGTTCGATCATAGCCAAGTGGATGGAGGAGAACGGCGAGCAGAACCCGCTGTATCAGATCTTCCCCGAGATCTGTGAGATCTTCGCCGAACACGACGTCACGTTCAGCCTCGGCGACAGCCTCCGACCCGGCTGTCTGGCCGATGCCTGCGACGAGGCCCAGTACGCCGAACTCGACACGCTGGGGGAACTCACGCGGGTCGGCTGGGATCACGGCGTTCAGGTGATGGTCGAAGGGCCGGGCCACGTCCCGATGCACAAGGTCGCCGAGAACGTCGAACGCCAGCAGGAGGTCTGCGACGGTGCCCCCTTCTACGTGCTCGGGCCGCTGGTGACCGACATCGCGCCGGGCTACGACCACATCACGAGCGCCATCGGTGCGGCGATGGCGGCCCAGGCCGGCGCGGCGATGCTGTGTTACGTCACGCCGAAGGAACACCTCGGCCTCCCCGAGGAGGAAGACGTCCGCGACGGCCTCGCGGCGTACCGGATCGCCGCCCACGCCGGCGACGTGGGCAACGAACGCCCCGGCGCGCGCGACTGGGACGACGCCCTTTCCGAAGCGCGCTACGAGTTCGACTGGCGCGAGCAGTTCGACCTCGCGCTCGACCCCGACCGCGCCCGGTCGTTCCACGACCAGACCCTGCCCGGAGACAACTACAAGGAGGCCCGCTTTTGCTCGATGTGCGGGGCCGAATTCTGCTCGATGCGGATCGATCAGGATGTTCGAGAATCGCGGCGCGATTCTCGAAGCAGTCAGAGCCCGGAGGGGTCTGACCAGCCCCGCGAGGACGGCGAGATGCAAGCGATCGAAGGCGAGGCGCGGACCGACCTCGAGTCCTCGGCCGCTGCGGAGGTCAACCGGCCGCCCGTGGGAACGCATCGGTCGGGCGAGTTGCCGCCGATGGCGGACCACGATCACAGTGACCCGCTCGAGGAACTGGGGGACGACTGAGACGGGTTGCTGTCCCGATGTCCCGGTGGGTCCGCAGGGCGGTCCCGGTCCCGCCGGCACTGACGGACAGGCGACCGTATGAATCCCAGCGAACGTATCGGGATCGAATACAGTCACAGAGAAACGACCTCGTCTTTATCCGACGGACCGTGGACGGTTCGGTATCGATGGCACCCCGACGGCGAACCGTACTCGCGGCGGTATCGACGGCGACAGCGTCGGCAGTGGCCGGCTGTGCCGGTCTCCTCTCTGACACGACGGACGAGGACCCCGGGACGGAGACTGCCGACGAAACGGCGGTGGCGTTCGTCGAGGAACTCGCGACCGATCGATTCGAGCAGGCAAGCGAGCGTTTCGTCTCGGGTAACCGAGAGCGCTACGGCGACCCCGGCAGGCTCGAGCGACTCTGGATGGCCTATACTGCGATCGGTGGCGCGTTCGACGACGTCGTCGACACGGACGTGACGACGAGCAACGAGGTCGACGCGGTCGATCTGCGACTGTCGTTTGCCCGGAGTGAACACGACTGCCGCGTCATCGTCGACAGCGAGTCGCGACTCCTCGATTGTGGGATCACCGACGAGTACGAACGCCCGTCCTACGTCGATTCGAGTGCGGTCACCGACGAGGACGTGACGCTCGCGGCGGACGACTGTTCCCTGCCGGGGACCGTTACCACCCCTGCGACCGCCGGCGAGGCTCCCGGCGTCGTCCTGGTCCACGACTCCGGACCAGTGACCGGCGACACCGCTCGCGGCGGAACGCAGCTGTTTACGGATCTCGCCGCGGGGCTCTCGACCCGGGGAATCGCGTCCCTCCGGTACGACAAGCGCGTGCCCGCATGCGAGGTCCAGTCCGGTACGTACACCCTCGATCACGTCACCGTCGACGACGCGCTGGTCGCGATCGATCGCCTGCGGTCGACCGAGGGAGTCGATTCGGATCGGATCGTCGTCGTCGGCCACGGCCTCGGCGGCCGGGCAGCCCCCAGAATCGCCGCTCGAGACGGCGAACTCGCCGGCGTCGTCGGACTCGCCGCACCCGCACGACCCTACCACGACCTCACCCTCGAGCAACTCGAGTACAAGGTGTCGGTCGGCGACCACGGGTGGGCCGACCTCGAGCAGGTCTTGGAAACTTGGTCGACAGAGATCGAACGGGTTCGGTCGGGCGAGTACGAGGCCGACGAGACGCTCCTGGGCAAACCGGGCGCGTTCTGGGACAGCCTCGAGTCCTACGACCACCTGGGTGCCGCGGCGGACGTCGACGCCCCCCTGTACTTGCTCCAGGGCGAGCGCGACTTTCAGGTCACCGTAACCGACGACCTCGAGCTGTGGCGATCCGAACTCGATGGCAGGTCGGAGACGACGTTCGAGAGCTACGACGGCCTCAATCACCTCTTTATGCCGGGCGACGGCGAGTCGGTGGAGTTCGCCTACGCTGTCCGGAACAACGTCGCAGAGCGGGTCGTCGCCGATCTCGTGGACTGGATCGACGACCTGTAGTCCGACCGGGGAGCCACGACTCGAGCAGGGGCACTACGTCGCTCGCCCGCGTGCGGCTCGCGGATGGCGTGCGGGTCGGCGGCTCACGTACCAACCCGGTTTGTTACTTTGCGGGTAGCGACATCCACGCCAGTAGTAAATGAAATGATGAGGACGGCGGCCGGAAACATAGCGTAGGGATACCCAACTAAGATGTCCGACTCGCCACCTGTTCCCAGTAGTCCCCAAAACGTGAGGGTAGTCGCAGCGAACAACCCGACTAACGCGCCCACGTTTCCACGGGTTGCAAAAATGTACACTGGGACTCCGGCCTGAAGCGCCACTAGCGGAACGACGATCATGAAGACCCAGAGGGAATACTGGAACCTGAAGACACCGGAGGCAAACGTATCATGTACATATCGCGGACTAAGATAGACCACGGAACAGATTATGACGTACCAGACACTGCTGGCTGCAGCGCCACCTTCCGGTGTGTCGGCTCGCGTCTGACGGACATACAGTCCGAGGAGGGCAACCGATGCGAGCACGATCGAGACGGCAGCATTAACCAGCCTGCTCCCAAAGGCCGGGTCAATACTTCCCTGCATAATATTTCAGTACTGCTGGCGTGCAGATAGTTGCCACGTTATACTGGACAGAAAGGAGGACATCCGATACTGTCACCATCGTCGTTGATATCACCCTCGATATAATCGTAATTGCCGGAGGCAGAGTCGATATTTGCGTTTCCTGCGTATTTCGTTTTCACGTCTGTTCACTCGTCCGACACTTCCCTGCGTGTCTCTGATACTCACCAGTTGACACCACAGCCGATACCGACTGCGGAACGACCTCGACCAACCCGTTCTCGACGATCTCGTCGCTTGGATCGGCGGCCTGTAGGGCAGTCGGTAGCGGCGACCGGCGTGGTCGAGCGCCGGTATCGTGACGACGACCGAGGATTCATACGCCCCTCGCCCGACCGACGTCGTATGGAGACGATTCGGGTCTTGCAGGTCGATGCCTTCACCGACGAACCGCTGACCGGGAACCCGGCCGGCGTCGTTCCGGACGCGGACGGCCTCTCGGACGACCAGATGCAGGCGATCGCCGCCGAGATGGCCGTCAGCGAGACGGCCTTCCTTCGCTCGAGCGAGACCGCCGACCGCGGGATCAGATACTTCACGCCCACGCAGGAGGTGGACCTCTGCGGTCACGCGACGATCGGGACGTTCGCACACCTCCACGACGAGGGGCTCGAGCCCGGGACGACGACCCTCGAGACGAACGTCGGCACGCTCGAGATCGAGGTCACGGACGATGGCACGGTCTGGATGACACAGGACGAGCCGACGATCCGCGAGGTCGACGTCGGCTACGACCGCGTCGCCGACGCGCTGGGCGTCGATCGGGCCGCCCTCGAGGGAGCCAGCGCCGACCTGCCGCTCGCGGTGGCGTCGACCGGGCTCCCGTTTCTGATCGTCCCGATCACGTACCTCTCGGACGTCGGCGCGGCCGAGCCCGACCCGACTGCGATCGAGGCGCTCACCGACGAACTCGATGCGACTGGGATCTATCTGTTCACCTTCGATGCACTCGAGGCCGAGTCGACGGCCCACGGCCGCATGTTTGCGCCGGGAGCCGGGGTTCCGGAAGACCCCGTCACCGGCACCGCGAGTGGAGCCGCCGCCGCGTACCTCGACCGCTTCGACGCCTTCGACGGCGATCTACCCGCGGAGCTTCGACTCGAGCAGGGCCACTACGTCGACCGGCCGGGCCAGGTTCGGGTTCGTCTCGACGGAGCGGTACAGGTCGGCGGCCGCGGCGTGACCGTCCTCGACGGGTCGCTCGTCGTCCCCGATAGCGACGACGACGAGATACTCGAGGCCTGAGTTCGGACGACCGTGTGGCCCCTCGAAAACCCCGACTAAACGCGACGCTGACAGGTTCGAACGCGGTCGAAACAGAAACTCATTCGGTTGTGAGTTGCGATCGGTAGCGGTTGTTCGCAACCTTCTTTATTCGTACCAGCGATCACGCAGATAGAGATGGCTGTACTCTGGCTGGACGAGATCAGTGCCGGCGACCTCGAGCAGGTCGGCGGCAAAGGTGCTTCCCTGGGCGAGCTTACGGGTGCGGGGTTACCGGTGCCACCGGGATTCGTCGTGACGGCCGGCACGTATCGGCGGTTCATCGAGGACGCCGAAATCGACGAGGAACTGTTCGCCGCCGTCGACGTCGATGTCGACGACTCTGCCGCGTTGGCCGACGCGGCCGACCGCGCACAGGAACTCATCGTCGAGACGCCGTTCCCCGACGAACTGCGCGAGGAGATCCTCGAGAGCTACCGCGAGGTCGGCGACGGCGAGGCGTTCGTCGCCGTCCGATCGTCGGCGACCGCCGAGGACCTGCCCGACGCCTCGTTTGCGGGCCAACAGGAGACGTTCCTCAACGTGACCGAGGAAGACCTGTTGAATCGCGTTCGGGAGTGTTGGGCCTCGCTGTTCACCCAGCGGGCGATCTACTACCGCCAGGAACAGGGATTCGACCACTCGGCAGTGAACATCGCGGTCGTCGTCCAGCAGATGGTCGACGCCGAGAAATCCGGCGTGATGTTCACGAGCCACCCCTCGACGGGCGATCCGACCATGATCATCGAGGCGGCGTGGGGCCTGGGCGAGGCCGTCGTCTCCGGTGCCGTCTCGCCGGACAACTACGTCATCGACCGGGGAGACCGATCGATGGACCTCACCATCGCCGAGAAGAAGGTGATGCACGAGAAAGACGAGGAAACGGGGCAGACCGTCGAGCGCGACGTGCCCGAGGAGAAGCGAACGCAGCGGGTCATCTCCGACGACGAGATCGACGCGCTGATGGACCTCGGCGAGCGCGTCGAGGACCACTACGGCGAGCCACAGGACGTCGAGTGGGCGATCGTCGATGGCGACGTCTACATGCTCCAGTCCCGGCCGATCACCACCATCGACGAGGACGAAACCGCCGCCGACGCGACCGGCAGCGTCGACCCGACGAAGGGACTGACCGACGGCAGCGGCAGCGCCCAGGCCGCCGACGGAAGCAGTGCCACCGGTGCCAGCGCCGACTCGAGTGCTAGTTCGGGCGAGGTCATCGTCGACGGATTGGGCTCGAGCCCCGGAACCGTAAGCGGGCCGGCGAAGATCGTCACCAAGCTCGACGACCTGGCGAAGGTCAGCGAGGGCGACATCATCGTCACCGAGATGACGATGCCCGACATGGTCCCCGCGATGAAGCGGGCCTCGGGAATCATCACCGACGAGGGCGGCATGACCAGCCACGCCGCCATCGTCTCGCGGGAACTGGGCGTCCCAGCCATCGTCGGGACGACCAACGCCACGACCGTCCTGCAGGACGGCCAGGTCGTCACGCTCGACGGCGACAAGGGCGCGGTCCTCGAGGGGAAGACGGTCGAGCCCGACGAGGAGACCGAGCCCGTCGAGGAGGTCCGCCCGCAGTCGCCGGTCAAACCGATGACCGCGACCGAGGTCAAGGTCAACGTCTCCATTCCCGAAGCCGCCGAACGCGCGGCCGCGACGGGTGCCGACGGCGTCGGCCTGCTCCGCACGGAGCACATGATCCTCTCGCTGAACCAGACGCCAGAGAAGTTCATCGCCGAAAACGGTACGGACGCTTACATCACGGAACTGGTCGAGGGCATCCGCGGCGTCGCCGACGAGTTCTACCCCCGCCCCGTCCGCGTGCGCACCCTGGACGCCCCCACCGACGAGTTCCGCCAGCTCGAGGGCGGCGAGGACGAGCCCGAGGAACACAACCCGATGCTCGGCTACCGGGGCATCCGCCGCTCGCTCGATCGCACCGACGTCTTCGCCCACGAACTCGAGGCGTTCCACCGCCTCTACGAGCTGGGCTACGACAACGTCGAGATCATGCTCCCACTGGTCAACGACGCCGAGGACATCTATCGGGCCAAAGAGTGCATGAAGGAGGCGGGCATCGACCCCGAAAAGCGCAAGTGGGGTGCCATGATCGAGACCCCCGCCGCGGCGCTCTCCGTCGAGGAGATGGCCGACGCCGGTATCGACTTCGCTTCCTTTGGCACCAACGATCTGACCCAGTACACGCTCGCGGTCGATCGCAACAACGAGCACGTCGCCGACCGGTTCGACGAACTCCACCCGGCCGTGTTGCGACTCCTCGGCGACGTCATCGAAACCTGCCGCGAACGCGGCGTCGATACGAGTATCTGTGGCCAGGCCGGCTCCAAACCGGAAATGGTCCAGTTCCTCGTCAACGAGGGTATCAGCTCCATCTCCGCGAACATCGACGCGGTCCGCGACGTCCAACACGAGGTCAAACGCGTCGAACAGAAACTCCTGCTCGACTCGGTCCGGTAAGGAAACGGCGCTTCTGGAACCGCGTTTTTGGCCGGCGACCGACGGACACAGTCGCGACCTCGAGAGAGTCGACCACGATGGTCCGGCCCGGGGTCCCGTCACCGCGACGCGGAACCCGTCGGCTATCCGATCGCTGTCGTGGGGAAAGGCCCATGGTGCAGCCCCGCTTCAGTTGACATATGAGCGACCGCTCGGACGAGGTAACCCGGAGTCAGGACGCTCCTGGCACCGACGATCTCCTCGAGGAGACGGACCGCCTGCTCTCGGAGTCGGGCGCAGACGTCGGCGACGCATCCCACGAGTCCGCGGAGACATCCCCCGGCGCAGCCGGCGGTGATGGACGCCGGGAGTCAGCCGGCGGGTTCGATCGTGGACGGGACCTCGAGCGCGAACGACAGCCCGAATCCGACCGCGAGGCCGACGCTGGCTCGTCGCGCTCGTGGCTCCCCACGCTTCCGTCACGGTTCTCGCTTGGCGGCTATTTTTCGCCGAAGGGGTACCTCGCGCTCGTGCTCGTACTCAGTGCCAGCTTGCTGGCCGGGGCGACCGTGCTGCCGTTCGCCGGCCGTCTGATCGGCATGTTCGCCGCCGCCTTCACTATCGGACTCCTCGCGTCGAAACGCCGCTACCTCGAGATGGGCGCGGCTGGCGCTTCCGTCGGCGGCGTCGGGGCAGTGCTCAATCACGTCTTCATCGCTGCCTTGGGCACCGGACAAACGCTCGTGGCCGTCGGCGCGACCGTCGGACTCCTCGCGTCGGTCGTGGGGTACTACTTCGGCCGCGATCTTCGGAACGGGCTCTCGAGGGACGTCGACTGAGGCGGGCTGTTGCCACCGGTCCCGGCACACCCACAGCGGGTCGCGGCTGGGCTGGCACCGACTAATAGGTGTCCGTACGAGCCGTGTTCGAGGACCGTGTTACCCGTTTGTGGTTAACTCCCAGCCGTCCTCGGTCCGGCGAACGATCCCGTTGTCGGCCATCACCTCGAGCAACTCGGCGACGACTTCTCGGGGAGCGTCGATGTCCTCGCTGAGGTCGCCGACCGATTTCGGTTCCGAACGCACGCTCGCGAGCAGGTCGGCGTAAATCCGACTCTCCGGGCCAGCGCCAACGGTCTCCGAGATGCTATCGAGGACGTCGTACAGCCGCCCCTGTACCCACCGCTGGGCCAACGAGAGCTCGTTTTCGAGCTGTTCGAGGTCTTCCAACGCGGCGAGCAGTTCGTCGAGATCGTCGGTGTCGTCCAGGGTGGCATCGAACGTGAGGTGACGACAGGTCGTGATATCGAAACTGTTGTTCGAGGGATAGGCGCTCTTGCTCGCGAAGCCGTAGGGAGAGACGTTCACCTCGAGTCGAACGTTGCGTGCGATATGAAAGTACTTCCGCCGCTGGTCGTCGACGCGGCTCTCGATCAGTCCTGCCTCCTCGAGTTTTCGCAAGTGTTCGATAACCGCCTTGGGACTCACACCGAGATACTCAGAAATTTCAGTAACATAACAGGGTTTGCGGGCGAGCAACCGAAGGATCCGCCTTCGGTTTTCGTTCCCGAGTAAATCCAACAACGCGGCGGAGTCCATCGAGTGGGGGTAAGTGACCGTCGCTGAAAAGCGTGTCTGCTTCCCGGACGCGAGGCGACGGCCGACGCCCCGTTCCGTCGAGACGGAACCCATCGTCGTCCCGATAGCCACGAATCGGAACGGTAACAATTATCATACTTCCAGTGGATCTTACTCTCATGACAGACGAGAGTACCACGACCGGTCTTTCCGCGATCGCACTCGCGGCTCGAATCCGAACGGGAGCGATCACGGCGACCGAGGCCGTCGAGGCCCACCTCGAGCGAATCGATGACCGGGACGACGCGATCAACGCCTTCGTCACGGTCTGTGCGGACGACGCACGCGAGGCCGCCGCCGAAGCCGACCGGGCGCTCGCGGACGGCGAGGAGGTGGGGCCGCTTCACGGCGTGCCCCTGGCGCTGAAGGACCTCGGCGCGCTGAAAGCGGGCGTCCGTCATACGTACGGTTCGGCGCTGTTCGCGGACCACGTCGCCGAGCGAACGTCGGCGATCGTCGAGCGACTCGAGGACGCCGGCGCGGTCGTGATCGGGAAGACGAATACGCCGGAGTTCGGTCACAAGGGAACGACCGACAACGAGTTGATCGGGCCGACGGCGTCGCCGATCGACACCGACCTGAACGCGGGGGGCTCCTCGGGTGGCTCGGCGGCGGCGCTGGCCGCAGGGATGACGCCGATCGCGACGGGCAGCGACGCGGGCGGCTCGCTGCGCATTCCCGCCGCGGCGTGTGGCGTCTACGGGTTCAAACCGACGTTCGGGCTGGTTCCGGACGACGGACGACCGAGCGCGTTCGGCCGGGAACTCCAACACACGACGAAGGGGCCGATGACCCGAACCGTCGAGGACGCCGCGCTGTTGCTCTCGGTGATGGACGGGCCGCATCCGGACGACCCGAACAGCGTCCCGGTCGATATCGACTACCGTGGAGCCGTCGATCGGTCGATCGACGACTATCGCATCGCGTACAGCCCCGACCTCGACGTCTTTCCGGTCGTCGACGAGGTCCGTGCGGTCGCCGACGAGGCCGTTACCGCGTTCGCGGACGCGGGTGCGACGGTCGAGACAGTGACCGTCGATCACGGCTATTCGATGGCCGAACTGACCGAGGCCGCGATGCCGGCGTACACGACCTCCGTTCTCGAGAACGCGACCCTCATCGAGGAGAGCCACGGCGTCGACTTTCGGGACCAGTCCGAAGCGGTCTCCGACAGTCTGCTCGCGATGCTCCACGTCGCCGAGGAGTACGGCCCCGAAGACGTCGCCCGATCCGGCATCGCTCGGACGGACATGTACGACGCCGTCCAGGACGTCCTCGCCGACTACGATCTGCTCGTGACGCCGACGCTCTCGCGCGCCGACCGCGAACTCTACGCCGACCTCGGTGACGACGCCTGGGAGTGGCCGATGACCTGGCCGTTCAACTGGACCGGCCACCCCGTCGCGTCCGCACCCGCCGGAGTGACCGACCGTGGCCACCCAGTCGGCCTCCAACTCGTCGGGCGACGGTTCGCGGACGACGACGTCCTCGCGGCGAGCGCGGCACTCGAGCGCGAGCGCCCCTGGAACCACCTGTACGAGTAGCACTCGAGTGGGCCACGACTGCCATTCGTACTCCCGTTCGGTCACCGTCGGTCGATTCGGCTGTCGCAAGGCGAACCGCTGACCGGTACCAAAACCCCTTTTCGCACGCTGGCTGTTCGGTCGTACATGGCAACTCACGACGCCGATACCATCGCACCAGAGACGTGTCCGACCACCAGCGGGATACCGATGCTCGGCCTCGGAACCTGGCAAAACGAGGACCCCGAACAGTGCGCCGAGAGCGTCCGAACGGCCCTCGAGATGGGCTACCGTCACATCGATACGGCCCAGATCTACGACAACGAGGAAGCGGTCGGCGAGGGGATCGCCGCCGCGGACGTCGACCGCGAGGATATCTTCCTCGCGACCAAGATCTGGATCTCGAACCTGTCACACGAGGACGTCCTCGAGACGGCTCGGGACAGTCTCGACCGGCTCGGTGTCGAGTACGTCGACCTGCTGTACGTTCACTGGCCGGCCGGAGAGTACGACGCCGAGGAGACACTCTCGGCACTTTCCGAACTCTACGAGGAGGGACTGATCGAGAACGTCGGCGTCAGCAACTTCCAGCCCGAGCACCTCGAGGAAGCAGTCGACGTCTGTGACGCGCCGATCGTCGCGAATCAGGTCGAACTTCACCCGCTGCTTCCCCAGGCGGAGATCCGGGAAACCTGTACAGAGCACGATATCGAAGTCGTAGGCTATTCGCCGCTGGCACGTGGACGGGTCTTCGACCAACCCGAGATACAGGAGATCGCCGCGAAACACGACGCCAGCGAGGCGCAGGTCAGCCTCGCCTGGGCGCGCGAGAAGGGCGTCATCGCGATTCCGAAGGCGACGGGCGAGGACCACATCGGCGACAACTGGGAGTCGCTGACGGTCGACCTCGATCCGGCGGATATCGACGCCATCGACGCCATCGACGAGACGAACCGCGCGGTCGATCCCGACTTCGCGCCCTGGAACTGATCGGCGACCGTTACTTCGTGTCCCGGCTGTTCGGAACTCGCGTTCGCGACGTTGCCGAGCGCCCCGACGGGTGACGTGTCGTCGGCGAAGAAAAAGCAGGAAAGTTTACGGTACATCGGCTTTTTGGCTCGCGTATGGCTACCCGCTCACGAAGCGGTGGCGGTGGTGGGTTCGTCGGCGCGGTAAAAGCCGACATCCGCCGGTTACACGGTGCCTGGATGGAGCTCGTCTTCCGCCGGCAGCGTGGCCGGGGTCACTCCGTCATGGGCAAATGGAAACCCGAGACCCTCCCACAGAAGGTCGCTTACCACGGCTGGAGCGCGCTCGGAGTCCTCGGCTTGCTCGTCCTCTATCCGCTTACCGTTCTCGGACTCGCGACCCGCTTCTACGCGGCGAAACTCGACTCGACACAGACCCGGCTGGGAATCATCGGCGTCACGGCTATCGCGCTGCTGGGCTGGGGACTGTTGACCCTCGCCTGGGGCGCGATGTCGTACATGGAACAGGTCGATATCCCCCTCGACGCGGTCCTCGCGGTCGCAGCGGCGAGTGGCGTCGCGACGCTTTCGACCGCGCTCGCCGCGACGTGCTCGAAGCTCGGCGGTCGCGGGACGACGGTCGGCCTCGCGTACCCGTTCGCGATGACGGCGCTGTTCCTGCCCCCCGTCGTCGCCGCGCTCGTGACGCCGTCGCTGCATCCCTACGTTCTCGATCCCAGCTACGACTTCGCCGTCTGGGTGCTCGACAACGTGTTGTTCGTCGGCGGCCTGAGCGAGTACCTTCGCGAGAACTTCACCCTCGAGGGCGCTGCCTACGCCGGGATGTGGGTCGGAATCTCCTTCCCGCTTGGCTGGTTCCTCGGCGGCGTCGTCACGCTGGCGAACCTGGTTCGTCCCTCGGAGTAGCCGTCGGATCGCTCCGAACCAACCGTCGTGAACGGACTGCCGATTCCCGATACCATTAGGAGTCTCCTTCCTAAGGATCGCACATGAAGTTCGATCTTCCAAAGACGGCAGTCGCGTTTATCGTCGTGATCGGGATCGGAATCGGGGGCATGATCGCCACCCCCATGGGAACAGACACCATACTGATGATGGTCGCGCCGTCGATGATCGTCTTCGGGCTGCTCATGCTCGCCCTGGGCGTCAAACACGGCGAGTACCGCGCCACGGGCCGATAGCAGCGGACTGGAATTTCGTTCTCGCCGATCGACCGATTTCTACCCAGCGGAGCTGTGACGATCGCGATTCAGCGGGCGACGATCGCGCCCGCACTGCCGCTTCTTCGAGCGAGCGAACCGAAAAATCGCTACTTAGCGTCTCGAGCGGTCCTCGACCGCGGTCGGCCTACATGTAGCCCAGATCGCGCAGGCGCTCCATCAGGTCTTCCTTGTCCTGGGCGCGGCCGGCGCGTTCGGTGGTCCCCTCGAGGTCCTGCAGCCAGGCGGGGTCCTCGTCGCTCTTTTCGGTACTGACTTCGCTGCCCAGCGAGCGGAAGCCGGCGAAGTACTTCGGCGAGATCGGAATGTCGTCCTGTTCGACGCCCTCGGGGAGGTCGTCGTCGGCTTCTGGAACGTAACCTTCCTCGGGGAAGTTCTCGACCGTGTCCGGCACCACGAAGTTCCAGAAGGCCTCCCACACTGCGGCTTCGTCGAACTGCAGGATGGGCTGGATGCGGTCGTGAGGCGGGTAGATGTCGGGGTCGTGGCGCGGCGAGAAGAACGTCTCGTCGGCGCGGGCCTCCTGTTCGTCCCAGCGGACGCCGGAGATGACGCCGTCGATGTCGTGCGTCTCGAGCGCGTCGTTGAGCGCGACCGTCTTCAGCAGGTGGTTGCCGACGTAGGTGTCGAGCAGGAACGGGAAGGTGTCCTCCTCGTACTCGAGGATCTCGCGGACGTGGTGCTGGTTGTGCTCGGAGAGCTCCGAGATGTCGATGTCGTCGCCGGGCTCTAAGCCGTGTTCGTCGACGTACTCGCCGACGTCCTCGTTGCGCGCGTAGATGACCTCGAGATCCCACTCGTCGGCCCAGTGGTCGACGAAGTCGTGGATCTCGTCGAAGTGCTGGTAGTGGTCGATGAAGACCGCGGGCGGTACCTCGAGGTCGAATCGGTCGGCGACCTCCTTGATGAAGTACAGCGTGAGCGTCGAGTCCTTGCCGCCGGTCCACATGACCGCCGGGTTCTCGTACTCCTCGAGCCCCTCGCGGGTGACCTCGATCGCCTTCTCGATCTTGTCCTGAATGTGCTGGTAGTCGACGGGATCTTCGCCTTCGCCGTCAGTGTAGTCGACGTCTGCGTAGTCGGGAGCGTTGTCGCTCATCTCGTAATTAGATATAATTAGGAGGTGTAAATCCTTTGGGTCGGCGGAAAGCTCTGTCGGATTCCCGGATCGCTTCGAACCGCCGCGTCGACGGTCTGGACAACTCTTTCGCTCGCGGTCGGTCCACGATTGGCCGAAACGGCCCGTCTCGCGTGGCGACAAACGAACGTATTACTTCCTGGACGACGACTGTCACCACATGACGGATGTAGACGGCGAGACGATCATCGTTACTGGCGCGAGCAAGGGACTCGGACGCTCGATGGCACTGCATCTCTCGGGGCTCGGTGCGAACGTCGTCCTCGTCGCCCGAAGCGAGGACGAACTCGAGGCCGTCGCGGCGGACGCCGAGGGCGAGACGCTGGTCGCGCCGGCGGACGTTCGCGACGCCGACGCCGTCGACGACGTCGTCCGGTCGACGATCGATCGGTTCGGCGGTATCGACACCCTGATCAACAACGCCGGCGTCCCAGGGGAACACTTCGGCGACGAACGCGGCTCGCTCCTCAACGTCGACGAAGACGAGTGGACCCGCATCATGGATATCAACGTCAACGGCGTCTACCGGTTCACGAAGCGGGTCCTCGAGGCGATGCTCGAGGCCGATCAGCCCTCGGGGAACGTCCTGAACGTCTCCTCGGGACTCGGAAGATACGCGGTCCCCAACGCCGCACCCTATATCACGTCGAAATGGGGACTCGAGGGGTTCACCCGTGCGATCGCGCTCGAGGTCGAAGACGACGGGATCAACGTCAACGCGATCGACCCCGGCGGCCGGGTCAACACGCAGATCTGGGAGCACCTGCCCGAGGACGAACGCACGGAGATCCTGCAACCCGACGTGATGGACGACGCCGCCGCGTCGCTCGCGGCGCAGGGACCCGACGGCGTGACCGGCGAATCGAAGACCACCGAGGAGTGGGAAGCACACTTCGAATAAGACGCTGGAGCGGCGCTCGAGTAGGTAATAGGGACGAGAAACGCGCCATACCGGCTCCCTCGCGTGTGTCCGACGGGCCCGCGAGGGGTCAGGGCGATCCGAGCCGGCCCTGGCAGTCGTGACAAAACGTGACGCCCGCCCGATTCGGCGTTCCACACGCCGGACACCGGACGGTCGACGAGTCGTCAGCCTCGATGCCGACGCCGCGTGCCAGCACGGCGAGGACGTCGTCTTGGTCCGTGATGTCGTGGTTGCTCCCACGAGTTCGTGCCCACCCGTTGATCAGATCGTCGTCGCGTAACCGCTCGAGCCCCCTGACCAGCCCCAGAAAGCAAAGCGTCGGGGCGATCATCACGAACCCTGCCACGGCGAGGCGGCCGAGGAGTTCGTACGATCCCGGATCGTCCATAGGCATCGTTGGCTGTGGGGAGTACAAACGTCTACCGCTGAACGGTCCTCGGCGTGCTCGAGTGTCGGGATCGATCTGCCGCGAGGAGCGGCGTCCCCGGTCACGTGGCGGGGATCACCCGATAGAGGCCACCGTCGTCGACCCCCGTTCCGAGCACGTACAACTCCCCCGCTTCGTCACGGCCAAACGAGAAGAGTTGCTCGAGGCGGTCCCCGTCGGCGACCTCGACGACGGTAGTCGGCCACAGGTCGGTCCCGTCTTCGGGACGGGTGGCGGCGAACAACCGGCCCGCCGCCAGGAAATCACCGAAGACGTAGGCGTCCTCCAGTGCCGGCAGTTCACTGCCCCGATATACGTAGCCGCCGATGACTGAGACGCCGGCCACGCCCGATTCCGTAGCCTCGCGTGGATACTCGATGATGGGATCGCGGAGCGACTCGCCACCCCGGACATCGGCGGGCGTCTCGTCCGGACAGTCCTCGTCACGGTAACAGTGGGTTCCCTCTTTGATGTTCCAGCCGTAATTCCCGCCCTTCTCCACGAGATTTACTTCCTCGTAGTCGTTCTCGCCGACATCCGCGACGAAGAGGTCGTCGTCGTCGAACGACAGCCGCCACGGGTTCCGAAAGCCCCAGGCGTAGTACTCGTCGAGCCCCGCGCGATCGACTAACGGGTTGTCATCCGGGACGGCGTACGCTCGGTCGCCGCTCCGCTCGTCGACGTCGAGCCGCAAGACGCTGCCGAGGAAATCCGTGGTCACGTCCTGCCCGCCGCCACCACCCCCGCCGCCGGCTCCGATCCCGACGTAGAGGAAGCCATCCGGCCCGAACGCGATATCGCCGCCGTTGTGGTAGTCCTGTGGCTGTGGAACCTCGAGAATCACGCGTTCGGACTGCGGTTTCGCTCGGCTGCCGTCGTCGGTGACTTCGAACGCCGCGAGCACACCTGTGTGGTCGAACGCCGCCGGCGTCCCCGGTCGACGCGGGGAACTGTAGTGGACGAATAGCCGGCGGTTCTCCGCGAAGTCAGGGTGGAGCGTCAATCCCAGCAGGCCTCGTTCGCCACCGGTCACGACCGTCTCGCGCAGGTCGAGTAACGGGTCGTCGAGGAGGCCGTCCTGCTCGTGGACGACGACGCGGCCGTCCCGCTCTGCGACGTATCGCCGATCGTCTTCGGGCGGGAATCCGACGGCCAGTGGTGACTCCAGCCCGTCGACTATCGGCTCGAGGGCCACCGTCTCCGGCAGCCGGTCGATAGCCGCGGGCGAATCGTGGTCACCGGTGGCCGACCCGATCGCGGATCCGATGACCCCCGCCGTTGCACCGACGATCGTCGCCGACAGGACCTGCCGTCGGCTCGGTGATCGTCCCATACCGATCGTGGTACCACCTCGAGGCGCAAATAGCCACAGGAGAGTGCGTCGCTCGAGGCGGTCCCTGGTCGACTCCGAACCGCTCTGGCTGAACGTCCCCGAGAGAGCGCTCAGTCCGTGATGAACTTGTTATCTCGCCAGTTGACGCCGCCCTGCCCCGAGCCGTGGTCGCGCGGTCCTTCGACGACTTCGATGTCGGCCGGACGCGGTTCGCCGTCGACGATCCGGGTTGCCTCGAGATCGCCGTCGTGCTCCGAAATCGCCGTCAGCGTGCCTTTCTCGGCGGCTTCGGCGATCCCACAGAGAACGAGGAACATCTGGTACTGGAGCAGCGAGTTCTGGAGGACGGTCTCGCGGTCGCCCTTGAACGCGGCGAACTCGACGAGTTCGGACTCGATCTCCTCTTCCTCTTCTTCGTCCCAGCTGAACGATTTCTGTCTGCGCTCGTCCGGATCTTCCTCGTAGACCCGGTTTTCCGTGACGCTGGCCTTGAGCTGGGCCGTCGGGGTGTACTTGCTAACGGACTGATCCTCGGCGACCGCTTTCAGAATCAGCGTGTTGTTACGCCGCGTGATCTCGACGTCGGTGACCCCCTCGGGGAACGTCGCGTCGTCGATATGATCGCGGAGATCTTCGAGGGGCAATTCGAGCGTCGAGTGGAGCCGATAAACGTGTCTGGATTCCTCTGTTGACATAGTGGGAAGGTGTGTACGGCGATAGTCGTGATCTGTTAGTACGAGGGCGTGACTTATATGACCTGCTATTAGATTCGTGAGATGTCAAGATATATTGATTAACTTACGGATCAGTCTAAACGTCGGTGAGCGTCGCCTCGAGTTCGCCACGCTCGTCGAGTTCCTCGAGGATGTCGGAGCCGCCGACGAACTCGCCGTCGACGAAGGTCTGTGGGATCGTCTCCCAGCCGCTCTCCTCGTTGAGTGCCACGCGGTACTCGTCGAGGGACTCGAGGACGTCGACGGTTTCGTACTCGTCGCGGTACTGGTCGATCAGGCCGAGCGCTTTCCGAGAGTACCCACACTGGGGCATCAGCTCGGTGCCTTTCATGAAGAGGACGACGTCGTTTTCCTCGATGGCGTCGGTGACCTGCTGGGTGACTTCTTCCTGATCCTGGCCCTGGTTCGGTGGGAACTCCATGCTCGCCTCTAGGGCGGTGATCGGGATATGCCTTGCGTCATCGACACTCTCCGGGTCCGTTCGCCTCCCAGCCGAAGACGACACAGGGACAACGGGATCGATGTCACAGCGGTCGGCAGGGGACCCCGACCACCCGGCCACGGCTTCAGCCGTGGGCGTTCTTTCGATACGTCAGTCCGCCGCGGTCGGCGTCTCGAGAACCTCGAGTTTCTCCGCAGCGTAGCCGAACACGTCCTGGTAGCCGTTGGGGGACATGAGGACCGGGTAGAACGACTCGTCGGCGATCTGTTCGTCGCCGTCGGCCGCGGCGAAGGGGGCCCCCGCATCGACCTCCGTGAAGTTCTCGACGAAGACCTCGTAGGTGTCGGCCTGGCCCTTTCGGATGACGTCGACGAGTCGGTATACGGGGAGTTCGCGGCGGACGGTGTCGCCGGGCAACGCGTCGACTGCGGTGAGAAAGGCACGCGTCAGTCGGTCGGCGTTCTCGGCGGCCGTCTCCGAGCCCTGCAGTCCACACTCCACTTCGACCGTATCGATGGCCGAGAAGAGCCGACCCTCCGCGAAGTTGCTCGTCTCGACCATGGCGGTCACGGGGAGTTGCGGGACGATGTCTTTCGCCGTCTCGCTGACGCCGTTGACGATCGCGAAGGGGTCGGCGTGGCTCTGCGTCGAATGCATCGAGAACGTGAGACACCCCTCGAGTTCGGCGACGAGTTCGTTCGCGAGCTGGCCTTCGTGTGTCTTCGCGTCCGGAGTCCCGGGGAACGCGCGATTGAGATCTTCGTCGATAAAACGCACCTGTCGCTCGAGGGCCGCCTCGTTGGCGACGACGAGCTTGACGGGCCGTTTGACGGTCGGGCGGTCGTCGAGCAGTCGTTCGACGGCGCGGACGCCACAGGGTTCGTCCCCGTGGATACCCGCGACGACTGCGATCTCCGGCGTTCCCGACCCGAGCTGTGCGACTCTCATTGTGATATAGTTGGGCCGAGTCCTCAAAGGCGATTCGGTCTCTCACAACGCGAACCTGTCAGCGGTCACGACCGACCGACCGTTGCCATGCCAACGCCTCTCGATGAGCAGTCACTCGGTCCCCCGGCGGGAGCCGACCTGTCACGCACACCGAACGACGAGCCGGTTCGGTCAGTCCTCGAGCGAGTCGGCGTACTCGTAGTCGACGGCGCGAGCGTCCGGTCGCTCGCCGTCGAGTGGAATCGCCCAGCCGTCGATCCGCGTCGGGTCCTCGAGGGCCTCGGTAAGCGCCGTTCGGACCGCGCGGACGTCGACCCCGTAGTAATCGGTCGGGACGTCCTGTAGGTACTGGCGTGCGGTCTCGAAGAGGCTCCGCATCCCGTCGTCGTTGTCGAAGTCGACGCGTTTGTAAGCCCCCGCAGCGACCTGGACCATCCCGTGACAGAACCTGCTCTCGAGCGAGCCGGTGCCGTAGTTGTACCACTCGTCCTCGAAGCAATCGTGGGACTCGTGGAACGCCCCGTCATTGAACAGCCTGACGCCGTGGCCGGTCGCCCGGCGCAGCGTCGCGTGCTCCCAGCGACCCGCAGTGGGGTCCCAGCCCGTCGGATTCCCGTCGGGCGGCTCGACCGTGGGGTCGCGGGTGTGGTCGTCCATGGGCGTACGAAAGATCGCAGTGCGGGTAATTTCGTCGGTTTGGGACATCCTATTCGCGTGTAAGCACGGAATTTATGTCGTTACGGGCCGCCATATACACTCGATGAGCCAGCCCTACGGCCGGTGTCAGCACTGCGGCGAACGCCTCTATGCACACATCGAGGGGGGCTACCAGTGTCTGAACTGCGATCGGCGGTACACGGAGGCGGCGCTCGAGGACCAGTCGACGTAAGCCGGTCGTTCCGACCCGACCGGCGCGACGGACTCGAGTACCCCCGGCCTACCGCTCGGGGACAGCGGACGGAATGGCTTTGCCGCGAGCGCGCTAAGACGGGGGCATGCTGCCCGATTTCGTCTGGGACCGTCATTCGAACCCGAAAAGCGGGTGGACGCGGCTGCTCGCGTATCCGCTACTGATCGCGGCGGGCTACACGCGGCGGTGGCGCGTGCTCGGAGTGACGGTGCTGTTCGTCCTCCTGAATCCGGTGTTGTTCCCCGAACCCGAGTCGCCGTCGGACGACTGGATGGCCACCGTCGTCCGCGCCGAACGACAGTGGAGCGATCGCGGACGGTCGTTTATCGGCGTCGGCTTTCCGCAGGTGTTGAACCTCGTTCAGCTCCCGGTCTTCGCGTACAATATCTACGCCGTGTACGAGCGACAGCCCCTCGAGACGGTCGTCGCGACTGCGGCGACGATGGGGCTGAAACTGTGGTTCGTCGCCGAACTGGTCCGGCGGTACGACGGGGCGGACACCGCCTCGGCCAGCCGCTCCGGCGGGCGTCGCTGACCCGGATCGACCGGGACGGCGACGACCGACTGGCGACAGGAATCGGACGATTTAACCGCGACGGGCGTCTCAGATGCAACTGCGTGCGAGGGTAGCCAAGCGGTCAACGGCGGCGGACTCAAGATCCGCTCTCGTAGGAGTTCGTGGGTTCGATCCCCTCCCCTCGCACTCACCATAGTGCGCGGCAAGACGGAGCGTCTTGCCCTCGCAAACTTCTGACGCAAATCATCATTGTCTGGGAGACGGAGTCATAATGACAGTACCGTCCGCCTCGATTCAGTGTAAAACGAGCAGGTCGTTGAGTGAATTGGTAGGATGCTCGCAGCCCTGCTCAGCGAGGGCCACGAGGCGGACGTAGAAGAATCGTGGGAGAACGAGCGGACGGCGACGCCCGTCAGGGCGTTCACCGTCCGCCTCCATCAGACCGGTTTCCGCTTCGGGAGACAACAACGATCCTCGCTGAATGAGGCGTTGAACGCTCTCACGGAGCAGTCTGCGAACTGTACACGAGGTGAGAATTCAGTTCTTCCTCATTTAGAGTTACGTACGTAATATTCCAGTTTTCCAAACGGTTTCTAAGATCAGATACAATCATACATAAGATAACAATCGAACCGAACATCACACCAATTACTGAGCCGAAAACCCCATCAACAACCATACCAAAGAACCCACAGACCAAAACGGGTAGTGTAATCAACATTGGTTCTAATATTCTCATTTTTATCGCGGATATATTGTTTAGATACAGTTATAATATATCTGTTGTCGGCCATATTATTCTCTTACTTGTCACGGGTTCCGTAAGCCGTTCAGAATGAAGAAACAGGGCAACGGTCTACCGACACCCTCGCGACTGTGATGTCGTGTTTGTCCTCCCGAGAAGGGTGCGGGGCGGTCGAGCTGTCACGAGATGGCGTATGACTTCTGCGCGACAGCACCCACGAGACTGTGGTATTGATCGCACACCAACTCACCGGCACTCCTCCAAGCCACCCTGGTCCACCCTCGAGTTACGGGTTCCGAACGACCGGAGTCGAGAGTCACTCATTTCGTTCGTCGAGTGTGTTCTCGTCGAATTCACACATGCAGATGTCGATGCCGAGTATCGATCGTCGAACGTTTGGGAGTCGAACGAACCCAGTACATCGCCACCGAGACGACTGGTCAACCCTTCAGGAAGCGTCATTATGACGAACGGCTTGGCTGGCACGAACAGGCAATCTCTCGGCAGGACGTGCGTAATGAACTGATCGACCGCCTTGCACGGCCCGCGTCACTGGCGACGAACCGGAGTCATCCCTATCCTGCTGAGGAATCAGAGACGTTCCAAGTGAAGCTAACGTGGAAACTACGAACAGGCCCACAGACTGGTGAGAGGGAGCCATCAGCTATCAGTATGCCAGTCCGTTGGCCGTTCTTCATCGTAGTACAATCTTTGCCAGAATGAGTCGTGAAATCATGGAGAGTACAGCAGAAATGATACGGACACCCGGCCTCACCCACTCAGGAAACTATTCCTCGAAGTAAGAATTATGTCGGTAGCCACGCAAGAACGAGTATGCCCAATACAGAGTCTCCAGATGATCCCCCATCCTTTGAGGATGCGTTTCGTGACGATGACGTTGAACAGCGCATCTACGGGACAATCCTTCAGACTCGCGAGCCTGCAACGGCGAGCGCTATCGCAGAACGGGCCGAATGCGACCCGAAGACAGCCCGAAAGTATCTGGGCTGGTTCAGCGACCTCGGAATCGTTACGCGTCACGACGGCCATCCGACGACTTACGAGCGCAATGATGCATACTTCCAGTGGCGGCGCATCAATCAGCTCGCTGCCGAGCACACCGTCGACGAACTCCAAGAGCACGTCCGCACGCTCACGACACGGATTACCGAGTACGAAGACACGTACGATGCCACAACGCCGGCAGCCGTCGACGCCGTCGATGCTGCAGAGACGAGCGACGAACGGACGATCGACGATGTGTATGGCGATCTTGCCGACTGGTCGACCGCTCGAGATGAGCGCAAGCGCTACGAACGCGCCCGTCAGCAACGTGCTGGCGCTGATACCGACCAAGCATCCGGGTAATCCCATCGATGACGCCGCCTGCTGGAGATGGACGTAGCCCTGCGCCTATCGACCGCCCAGTGCTCGAGTTTCTCCAGACACGCCTCCAAGCCACGGCTCAGGTCGCTCGAGCGACGATCACGGATGCGAGTGGACATCTCGAACTCTATGTGACACTCGCACCCTCGTACTATCCTGAAACCGTGGAGGAGGCGAGTCTCACTGTTCGCTGGTACACGAACGACGACTTCAAAATCCATTACCGAGAGGTGCATCCTGCTCACGCCTGGGTGTGCCGGTGGGATCGGCATCCGAACCCTCACAATACGCGAGACCACTTTCATCCTCCGCCCACTGCCCCGACACCCGGCGAGGACAGTTCGTGGCCACGCGATCATCGGGATGTACTGCGACTCGCCCTCGATAAGATCGAAGAACGAATTACCGGATTGTGGGACGGGTGAGCTATTAGTGATTGCAGTTTTTCTGCGCCAAAGTGGATTCACCCGCTTCCAACGGTGACATCTTGTACGTGATCGCCGACCAAGACGAGCCCCATGGTCTCTCGATCAAAGACGAACTCGAGAGCGCGTCGGTGACGTGGCCCGACAACGAGTTCAGGGAAGGCGAGACAGTTCCGATTGACATCGACGGGACTATCGTCCGGGTGCTGTTCGACGGTGACGAAATCACTAAACTCTAAACGCAACACAAATTTGCAGAGTGGTTTACCCGGCGGGGCTCGAGCGCCGAGCGCCGCGTTACTCGTCGGTCCCGTCGTCGTGCTCGCGATGGACGCTGCTGTCGCGCTCGCGGTGGATGCCGCTGTCGCTCTCGTGGTGGATCAGCCCAGGGGCGACCGAACAGCCACAGGGCCTGACGACGCCGGTGTGGGGCCCGGTCGAGGTCAGCCCGGTAATGGGCTGGCCACAGCTGGGACACGAGAGCAGCGCCGCGTCGTCCGCTCGGCCGTCGTCGTCGTTTCGCGTCTCCTCGCTACACATCGCGATCGTCCCTCGTGATTCGGTACGGCGTCGACACTGATCGCGTCGGGCGATTCTGCTGTCGTGCGGGACGTTTATATCCCGGTAGAATCAACGTAATCATGGCAACCGAATCCCTCAGCGGGTTTGGAAGCCACGTCTCGGGTGTCCTCACCACCCGGGGCATTTCGATACAGCCCCCTTGTCGCTGGAGACCGACTTCCGGTTTCCCATTTGATGTGTTATAACTTATATCTACTGCTAATCGTCCGTAACGAGGTGGGGACTACCCCCTCGAGACGCCGGCGCGCCGTGGCTCTCGAACCGGACCACCGAGCGACCATCCTCGAGGACAGGGAGCGACTCGCGAACGGAGAGGACGACCACTTTTGACCCCGGCGCACCGAGAGAGGGCAATGAGCGAAGCCGAACCGGATTCCAGCCGCGCGGCCGTCGCGGTTCGTGCGGCCAGCGACGGTGCTGCCGTCGCGGCCGACTCCTTTCGAACCGAACTCGCGGTCGAACGAAAAGCGAACAAGACGGACGTCGTCACGCAGGTCGATCGTGACGCACAGGAGACGGTCATCGAGACCATCCGCGACGCGTTCCCGGACGATCCGATCGTCGGCGAGGAGGAGGACGCGCTGAAGCAGGTCCCGGAAGCGGGACCGGCGTGGATCGTCGACCCCATCGACGGGACGAACAACTACGTCAACGGCTCCCGTGCGTTCGGCACCGCGGTCGCGGCCGTCGTCGACGGCGAACCCGTCGGTGCGGCGATGGACTGCCCCGCGCTCTCGGATGCCTACCGCGTCGGCCCGGACGGCGCGTATCGCAACGACGACCCGCTCTCGGTCAGCGACTGTACCGACCCCGAGGGGGCGACCGTCTGTCCGACGTTCTGGTGGGACTTCGACCAGCGCGACCAGTACGCCGCGGCCACCCGCGCGGTCGTCGAGCGGTTCGGCGACATGCGCCGGTATGGCTGTGCCCAACTCGAGCTCGCGATGGTCGCCTCGGGCGCACTCGAGGGGACGATGACCAACCTGCGGGCGAACCCGTGGGATACCGTCGCCGGCGTCCAGTTGGTCCGCGAGGCCGGCGGCGTCGTGACCGATCTCGAGGGCGACCGCTGGCGACACGACAGCACCGGGCTGGTGGCCTCGAACGGCGGGATTCACGACGAGGTGCTCGCGGCCGCCCGCGCGATCGAGGCCTAATCCGGTCGTCTCGCGTCGCGGTATCGGACACTCTCGTGTGCTGAAACCGGAAACGGTAAGCGGCCCCCAATACCGGATTCGGGTATGGACGACTTCATCGATCGGGTCGGACCCGAGCGGGTCTGGGCCCTGACCGTCGCGAGTCTCGCGGCCATCGTGGCCCTTGGTGCCGTCCTGTTTCCCCAGCGGGTGTACGTCGAGTTCATCTGGCAGTACTTCTGGGGGCCGGTCGTCGCCGACGCCCACAGCTGGAACTGCGTCGCCTGGGCAAACGGCCAGGAGATCGCCTGCAGCGAGGCAGGCCCCAACGCCGGCCCGACCGCCGAACCCGGCTACACGTTCGTCTCCTACTCGGGGTACATTCCGACCCTGGTCCTGTTACTGATCGGAATCATCTTCCTCATCCGTCGCCTCGAGATCGAACGCTACCGTGCGGGCTTTTTCGCCCTGTTCCCGTTCATGCTCTTCGGCGGTGCCCTGCGCGTCGTCGAAGACGTCAACGCGACGGCGTTCGCGGCGACCGGCGATATGGCGATCCCCCTCCCGTGGTCGGGGTTCATCATCAGCCCGCTGATCTACTTTACCGTCTTCTTCATCGCCCTCTTCGCGGTCGTCTTCTCGGTCTGGCTCGATCGCAACGAGTACGTCTCTGGCTACGAGTACCCGCTGGCCGGCATCGGGACGCTCGCGGTGACGATCACGATCGCGTATCTGGCCACCACCGCGGCGACGGAGCCGTATTCGGAGTTCCATCCGCTCATCCCGCTCGTGATCCTCGTCGGGGCGACGCTGACGACGGCGATCACGTGGGTCGCACTCGAGCGCTTCGCTCCCGAATTGAACCGCGGCACCGAGTCGATGGGACTCGTCGTCATCTGGGCCCACGCGGTCGACGGCGTCGCGAACGTCGTCGGCCTCGACTGGGCGACGTCGCTTGGACTGCCCGCGAACCTCGTTCCGAAGCACCCGATCAACCGGGCGATCGCCAACACGACGGCCAACGTGCTTCCCGCCGACGTCGTCGCCGTTACCGGCTCGGCCTGGCCGTTCTTGCTGGTGAAAATCGCCGCCGCCGTCTTCGTCATCTGGATCTTCGACGAGACGGTCTTCGAGGACAGCCCACGCTACGCGATCTTGCTCATGATCACCGTCGTCGCCGTCGGTCTCGGTCCCGGGACTCGAGACATGCTGCGCGCGACCTTCGGGGTCTAGACCGGGCTGATTCGACCGATCGTCTGGGTCCGCGCTTCCGTCTCGGATGGTCCCTCGTCCCTCTCGAGCGGAGCCTCTCCGGCCTCCGACTCGCCCCGCCAACCGAACGGGGCCTTTAATCGCCCGCGGCGGGAACGAGCGTGCATGAGTGATACGGACGGGTGGTTCGTGGCCGGGGACCGCGACGATCCCGATGCGACGACGACCGCAATTCGCGAGGGGAGCGCAGACGAGCCCCGCGACTGGCCCGCCCTGGCCGTCGAGGCTGGGTTCGCGAGCGACGAGGCCGAGTACTACGAGGCCCTCCGCGAGGCGACGACGGCAGCGACGCGGGCCGCAGTGACCGAACGCGAGCGAGCCGACGACCGGCAGCTGATCCACGCGATCCGGACCATGGACGACTGCAACCGGACGGCAAACGAACTCGCCGAGCGCCTGTCCGAGTGGGCCGGGACCGTCGATCCCGAGGTGGGGACCGGCGTCGAATACGCGCGGACGCTGGCGGATGGGGATACCGACGACGAACTCGAGGAACCAGCGATCCGATCGCTCGCCCACCGCGTTGCCGACCTCGCGGACGAGGCAGACGACCTTCGGGCGTTCGTCGAGCGCCAGACGCCGGCCGTCGCGCCGAACCTCTCGGCGCTCGCGGACCCGGTCCTCGCAGCCCGGCTGATCTCGCTCGCCGGGGGGCTCGAGGAACTCGCGAAGAAACCCAGCGGGACGGTGCAGGTGTTGGGCGCGGAGGACGCCCTGTTCGCCCACCTGCGGGGCCACGCGCCGTCGCCCAAACACGGGATCATCTACACGCACGACGCGGTGCGGGGGACCCACCCCGAGAACCGAGGCTCGGCGGCGCGTGCGGTCGCCGGCAAACTCGCCATCGCGGCCCGCGTCGACCACTACGCGGGCGAGATACGGCCCGAACTCGAGGCGGAACTGGTCGAGCGGATCGAGACGATTCAGGCACGGACCATGGACGACGATTCCGGAACCGACGGGGGGCCCGACGATGAGTGAGGAGCTTCCGACGGGGGTCCAGCGCCGTACGTTCGACGGGACCGAGCGACTCGCGACGCGGGGCGAGTCGGTCTACGGCGAGCCGACGGAGGGCGAGTGGCGCGCCTGGAATCCTCATCGATCGAAACTCGGTGCGATGCTCGAGTTGAGCATGGAAACCGGTCTCGCGGGCGGCGAAACCGTCCTCTACCTGGGTGCAGCAAGCGGAACGACGGTGAGCCACGTCGCGGATTTCGCCGGCCCGACCTACGCGGTCGAGTTCGCCCCGCGGCCGGTCCGGGACCTGCTCGAGGCTGCGGACTCACGCGAGCGGCTCTTTCCGCTCCTGAAGGACGCCCGGAAACCGGAGACCTACGCCCACGTCGTCGAGGCGGACGTGGACGTGATCGTCCAGGACGTGGCGACGCGCGGGCAGGCGCGGGTCGCACTCGAGAACCGGCGGTTCCTGGCCGACAACGGGCGACTCCTGTTGGCCGTGAAGGCTCGCAGTGAGGACGTGACGCGGGAGCCTGCTGCTGTGTTTGCGGACGTTCGCGAAGAGCTGTCGGAGGGGTACGAGATTCTGGAGACCCGGACGCTCGAGGAATACCACGCGGATCATCTCGGGATCGTCGCGCGGCCACGATAACCGGTCGTTTCGGTCTGTGCGGCTCGCCGGCGAACCGCGAGTCGTTGCGAGTCCGTTCGATTCCGACTGGCGGAACGAGCGAACCAGTATCCGGCGGACCGACCTCGCGTCCGCAACTCGAGTTTCCATCGGTTCGGCAGCGACACCCCGCAGCCACCGGAACGGTCAGGCCGTTCGATGACGGCGGGCTCGGCGGGCACGCAGCAGTTTCCAAGTCCCTAAGTAGCCCGGCGCGAACCGGCCAGTATCGACGGATGGGAGGGAAATGACGCTCACCGATAACGACAGGGCCATCGCGGCGTTTACGATGCTTTCACACGCGATCGTTCACTGGTTCGAGCTGGCGATCCCGATCTTTCTCGTCGTTTGGCTCGACACGTTCGAGGTGAGCGTCGCTCTCCTCGGTAGCATCGTCGCACTCGGCTACGCACCCTTCGGGCTCGGCGCGTTACCGGCCGGACTCCTCGCCGATCGGTACGGCCCGAAGCGACTCGTCCTGGTCTGTCTCGCCGGCATGAGTCTCTCGTTCGTCGCGCTCGCGTTCGCGACCTCGATCTACGCCCTCGCGGCGGGGCTGTTGTGTTGGGGCGTGATCGCGAGCATCTATCATCCCGCCGGGCTCGCCCTCATCAGCACGGGGGTCGAAGACCGCGGCACGGTCTTCGCCTGGCACGGCATCGCCGGCAACCTCGGTATCGCGCTGGGCCCCTTCGCCACCGCGACGTTACTGCTCGTCTTCGAGTGGCGACTCGTCGCCATCGCGCTCGCCGTTCCCGGCGTTCTCGCGACCGGCTACGGACTCACGGCCCGGTTCGATCCGACTGCCGCACTCGAGGAGGGAACGATATCGCGGGACGACGCGACCGAATCGGGCTCCGGCTCGTCGTTCGTCGCGAACTCGCGGACGTTGTTTGCGGGGTCGTTCCTCCTCGTGTTCGCGATCGTGACGGTCGTCGGGCTCTACTACCGTGGGGTCCTCACCTACCTGCCGGAACTCCTCGGCGGGCTTCCGGCGATGGACGGCATCGAACCACCGGACGGTCTCGAGGAGTTCTCCCTCGGCGACTACTTCTACGTCGGGTTGCTCGTCGTCGGGATGGCGGGGCAGTACACCGCTGGAAAGTTGACCAGTCGGGTGCCCGTCGCTCGCGGACTGGTCGTCGTCTTCCTCGGCCTCGCGCTCCTGGCGGTCGCGTTCGTTCCGGTGTCCACGATGGGGCTCGGTGTGATCGCCCTGTACTGTGGGTGCATCGGCTTTTCGCTGTTCGCTATCGAGCCGTTCTATCAGGAGGCCGTCGCCGTCTACACGCCCGCTGACGCTCGCGGGCTCTCGTATGGCTACACCTATCTGGGAATGTTCGGGCTGGGTGCGGTGAGCATCTCTCTGGGCGGCTTTCTGCTGGATCAGGCCACGATGAGTGTGTTCTTCGTGGTGCTCTCGGCGATCGCGCTGCTCGGTGCCGGTATCTCGGTCCGGCTCTTGACCGGATCGGCGGTCCCTCCGCGAGTGGAGAGCCCCCAAAACAGTGCCGAGGACTGAGTACAAAGGAGAGTACTACGCCGTCGACTCGTCCTCTTCGCCGTTCGTCGTCTCGGTATCGGCCGTCTCGTTCGTCCCGTCCGCCGTCTCCTCGAGCGTGATCAGTGCGTCGTCGATCACCGGCTCGCCGTCAGTGACGTAGGGGTCGTCGGCCTCCGGGAACTCGTACGTCTGATTGTCGTTCGTGTCCTGGTGGGCCATCGCGATCAACACCTGGCTCTCCTCGAGGGACTCGTTGAGTTCGACGGTCACGTTCTCGTGGTCGCCGGGTTCCAGGAAGGTGGAGTTACCCAACACCTCTCCGGGGTCGTACTCTTCGGACATGTTCATCACGACCTCGTCCTCGGTCGCATTGTCCCCGTCGGCGGGCGCAGCCGCGTGGATGACCGCGAAGCCACCCTCGGGCAGCGACGTGTCGTTGACCACGACCGCGGTCCCGTTCGACGTCTGGTTCTCGAAGGTCACTGTGGCCGTTTCGTTCTCGGTCCGGTTCTCCTGGGTCGCGACTCCGGCGTCGGCTGCGGCGAACGCGATGCTCGCCCCCGAGAGGAAGACGAGCGTCACGACGACTGCGACGCCGATCGGTCTTGGACGTGGCATCGTAACCGTCGATGGTACCGCCGTCGGTCGGCAAAAACCGGCCCTTTCGTTCGAGCGTTTCAGACGCGGAAACGTCCACATTCGGGAGCAGGGGCGAGCGCGGTAATCGAGTTGTTCCGATCGTTAGTCCCACAGTCACATTCGTAACATCAGTTTCTGTCGAGACGCGTCCGTCAGAGACACACCGAACACACGGTAGCGTTCGGGGAGCTCGTACGGGGCACCGAGCTGCTGAGTGGGCGTCCGGACACACTCGGCTGACCGTCGATCGGTCCAGCGATAGTCGATCCAGAGTGTCGACAGAACGCCTCGAGATCGCACCGCGACCGACCAGGATCCCGTCTGAACCGGGCTCGAGACCCGGCTATCGGGCCCCAACCGATGATGGGGGCACGTCCGCTCGCGGATTCGATTCCCCGGAAGGCGCATAAGAGTCAGACACCTACCGTGACACCATGACCCAATACGCGGATGGACAGTGCCCGGACTGCAACGGCAAGCAGATCACACGGGCCGACGGATCGATCTGGTGCCCGAACTGTGCCCTGTTTAGCCCCCGGAAAACGAAGCCATAAGCGAGCCGATCGTGCGATTACACAGGACCGTTCAGTCGTCGGTACCGGCTCCGCAACTCGCCGACCACCGGAAGCGCGTCGAGGCGACCGATCGTGACGTTCGCCGCCATCGCTGTCACGCGATCCCCTCCGAACGAACGGACGACCTCCCCGCGGGACACTCGGCCGTCCACGTTGAACGGCCGCGCTCCGTGTCCAACCGGACGGTTTTCGCGACATAATGTAGGATCGTATATTATATATAAATACTCACAGGTCGTTGGATATACTGATGAAACCATGACCACAGCTACCATGGATGCGGAACAGTACACGCCCCAGACGGCATGGCGTCCGCTCGCGTTCGCGGGAGGGATCGTCGCAGTAATCGGGCTACTCGCGATCCTCCTGCCGTTTGCGACGGGAATCGCGCTGACGTACGTCCTCGGTGGGATACTGCTATTCGTCGGGGTCGTCCACGCGGGTCACGTTCGCTCCGCACGGGGCTGGCGGGGATCGTTCTGGCAGGGGACGCTCGCGATCGTCTCGATCGTCGCGAGTATCGTCCTCCTCCTCGATCCGGTCGTCGGTCTGCTGAGCCTGACACTCGGGGCCATCGCATACCTGATCCTCGATGGAGTCGCGGAACTGGTATCGAGCGTGCGGATGGGTGCCCAGGCGGGTCGAAGCTGGATTGCTGTCAGCGGCGTCCTCTCGCTCGTGCTCGCTGCCCTCCTCTGGGCCGGGTTCCCGGTCAGCGCGACCTGGTTCGTCGGATTCATCGTCGGGCTAAGCTTGCTCACGACGGGCGGTTCGATGATCGCCGTCGCCAACAGTACTCGTCGAACCAGCGGGGACGTCTCGCCTGCCACGACCGAACCCCGTGGTGCCTGACCCACTCTTTTTATTGGGAATTCGAGCCGTACCGACGGTCCCGTTCCGACTCGCCGTCGTCGCCTGACGGCGACTCTCGAGTGAGGCCCTGTTCAATAAAGAATATAAGGTATTTCGTGGTAGCATATTATGGTATGTCAGAACATCCCACTATAGGGAGCACCCTCGAGGGCACGGTCGACCGTCACCCCGACCGGGACGCGATCGTCTATCCGCGGAAGGACCAGCGGTGGACCTACGCCGAGTTCGACAGACGAGTCAATCGGCTGTCAAACGCTTTGCTCGAGGCGGGGATCGAGAAGGGCGACAGGGTCGCGACGGTGCTGTACAACGGGTCGGAGATGGCACTCACCGTCTACGCGTGTGCGAAGATCGGGGCCGTCTTCACCCCGTTGAACTTCCGGCTGCCGGCGGGCGAGATCGAGTACATCGTCAACGATGCGGCGGCCGAGATGGTACTCTTCGAGTCCGCTACGCGGGAGGCGGTCGAGGGCGCACGACCGACCCTCGAGACCGTCGACGAGTACGTCTTCATCGACGACGACCGCAAGGGCATCCCCGCATACGCGAGCGGGTTCTACGACCTGCTCGAGTCAGGGTCCACTTCCCGACCCGACGTCCGCGTCGCGGAAGACGACGTCTACGCCTTCATCTACACGTCCGGGACGACGGGCCGTCCCAAGGGAGTCGTCCACGAGCACCGGGACATGGTCGAGCACAACCTCCTGTGTATCGCGGAGGGCCGGATCACCCGCGACGACGTCGGGCTGTCGATGATGCCGTTGTATCACTGCGCGGAGCTCCACTGTAACCTCTTCCCGCGAGTCCACCGCGGTGCGACCAACATCATCCACCACGAGTTCGACCCGCAGGCGGTTCTCGAAGCGATCGAGGAGCACGGCGTCACGCTCGTCTTCGCGGCCCCGACCGCGTGGAACGCGCTCTCGATGACCGCGGCCGAGATGGACGTCGATACCTCCTCGCTCCGGCTAGGGCTATACGGCGCGGCCCCGATGCCCGAACAGGTCCTCGAGAACTGCATGGAACAGCTCTGCGAGGACTACTTGCAGGCCTACGGGATGACAGAGATCGGTCCCGCCGGCGTCTTCCAGCCCCCGGAAGATCAACTTTCGAAACAGGGGACGGCCGGGTTGCCCGCGCTCAATCACAAACTGCGAATCGTCGAACCCGACGCGGAGCCGGATCGGGAGGTCGAGCGAGGCGAGATCGGCGAGATCCTGATCGCCAGTCCGTGTACGATGCGGGAGTACTGGAACCGTCCCGAGGCGACCGAGCGGTCGCTTCGCGAGGCCGACGGGACGACGTGGTACTACACCGGCGACCTGGGCTACCGCGACGAGGACGGCTATCTCACCGTCGTCGACCGCAAAGACGACATGATCGTCTCCGGCGGCGAGAACATCTATCCCGCCGAGGTCGAGGACGTGCTGTTCGCCCACGACGCCGTCGACGAGGCGGCCGTCGTCGGCGAGCCCGACGACGAGTGGGGCGAACTCGTCACCGCCTACGTCGTCGCCGACGGCGTCGACGCGGCCGACCTCGATTCGTTCCTCCTCGAGAGCGAGCACCTCGCCGACTTCAAGCGCCCGCGGCGGTACTACTTCGTCGACGAGCTTCCGAAGAACCCCAGCGGCAAGATCCAGAAGTTCAAGCTCCGAGAGGACGAAGCAGGGCTCGAGCCCGAGGTGGAGTCCGTCGCGTCCTGATCGGCGGCCGCCGGCTCGGTTCCGGCCGAACGCTCCGACTCCAAACCGTATTTACTATCGGCGACGAAAACTGAGCACGATGGAACGCGGGTCCCGGGAATCGTTTACGCGCATGGGTACGTTGGGGATCGAAGAGGAGTGTTTCGTCGTCGACGAGGACGGCCGCCCCACCAGCGGGACCGACGAACTCGTCTACGAACACGAGCCGCCCGAAATCCTCGAGGGGCGGCTGGATCACGAACTGTTCAAGTTCGTCATCGAAACCCAGACGCCGCTGATCGAGGAGCCCGGCGACGCCCGCGAGTCGCTGCTCGCGATTCGCGAGGCACTGATCGACCACGCCGAGGCCCACGGCTATCGTATCGCAGCCGCCGGCCTCCACCCGCTCGCGAAGTGGCGGGAACTCGAGCACGCGGAGAAACCGCGCTACCGCTCGCAACTCGATCGGATCCAGTATCCACAACACCGGAACACGACCGCAGGGGTTCACGTCCACGTCGGCGTCGACGACGCCGACAAGGCGGTCTGGATCGCCAACGAACTGCGCTGGTACGTCCCGATCATGCTCGCGCTGTCGGCGAACTCGCCGTACTGGAACGGGTTCGACACCGGACTCCAGTCCGCCCGCGCGAAGATCTTCGAAGCGCTGCCCAACACCGGGATGCCCACCCACTTCGAGGACTTCGAGGCGTTCGACCGGTTCGAACGCCGGATGCTCGAGACCGACTCGATCAACGATCGGGGCGAACTCTGGTACGACGTCCGTCCACACACGGCTCACGGGACCGTCGAGCTCCGTACCCCCGACGGGCAGGCGGATCCCGAAATCGTCCTCGCGTTCGTCGAGTACGCGCACGCACTCGTCGAAGCCCTGGCCGAGGCCTACGAGGACGGCACGAGCGGCCACCGCCATCGCCGGGAACTGCTCGACGAGAACAAGTGGCGGGCCATCCGCTACGGCCAGGACGCCTCCTTCATCGACCGCGAACTCGAGGGGACCGTCGGACTGGGAGAACTCGTCGACCGCGAGTGCGAGCGGCTCGGAATCGACGGGATCAAACGCGTCTACGAGCGGGAAAGCGGCGCGGACCGACAGCGCAGGCTGCTCGAGGACGAGGGCCCCGACGCGCTGTGTGAGTCGCTGTTCTTACAGGACGAGAGCTGACGCTTCCCACGAGTGAAGTCGTGGACGGGGTCCTCGAGTCGCGTAATACGTTTGCTACATTCGCAGTGGGTAGACTCTCGCTTCGTGTCTCCGTCGAAACGACGGCAGCCGGGGGGCGTCGACGACCGCGTCCGGAGGGGTGGGACCACGGCGGACCGGTTGCTCCGTCGGCGCGGGTTCTCGACGTGACCCGTCCCCGAACCTTCATTGCGCTGTCGGCAAATATTACGCCTATGTACGACGACGAGGATCTCGAGGCGATCCGCGAGGCAGGCGATCAGTGGGAAGCGGAGACGCTCGAGTCGACCCTCGAGCGTCGTGGCGAGCGCCAGGATCGGTTCGCGACCGTTTCGAACCACGAGGTCGACCGGCTCTACACCCCCGACGACGTCGGCGATCTCGACTACCTCGAGGACCTCGGGTTTCCCGGTGAGGAACCCTACACCCGCGGTCCGTATCCGACGATGTACCGCGGTCGGACGTGGACGATGCGCCAGTTCGCCGGCTTCGGCACCGCAGAGGAAACCAACGAGCGCTTTCACTACCTGATCGACGAGGGCCAGACCGGGCTCTCGGTGGCCTTCGATATGCCCTCGTTGATGGGACTCGACTCGGACGACCCGATGAGCGAGGGCGAGATCGGGAAGGAAGGCGTCGCGGTGGATACGCTCCGGGACATGGAGATCCTCTTCGAGGGCATCGACCTCGCCGAGATCTCGACGTCGTTTACGATCAACCCCTCCGCGCCGGTGATCTACGCGATGTACGTCGCGTTGGCCGACCAGCGGGGCGTTTCGCGCGAGGAACTCCGGGGAACCCTTCAGAACGATATGTTCAAGGAGTTCATCGCCCAGAAGGAGTGGGTGATCCCGCCGGAGCCGTCGATCGACCTCGTGACGGACGTCCTCGAGTTCAGCACGGCGGAAACGCCCAAGTTCCACCCGATCTCGGTCTCGGGCTATCACATCCGCGAGGCGGGCTCGACGGCGGTTCAGGAACTCGCCTTCACCCTCGCGGATGGCTTTGGCTACGTCGAGGACGCAATGGACCGGGGGCTGGACGTCGACGAGTTCGCGCCCCGACTCTCCTTTTTCTTCAACTGTCACAACTCCTTCTTCGAGGAGATCGCGAAGTTCCGGGCGGCCCGCCGAATCTACGCCCGGGTCATGGGCGACTGGTACGACGCCGAGGCCGACGAGTCCAAGCGACTCAAGTTCCACACCCAGACCGCGGGGCAGTCGTTGACGGCCCAGCAACCGCTGAACAACGTCGCCCGGGTGACGATCCAGGCGCTGGCCGGCGTCCTCGGGGGCACCCAGTCGCTCCACACGAACAGTTTCGACGAGGCACTGGCGCTGCCCAGCGAGAAGGCAGTTCGGGTCGCGTTGCGGACCCAGCAGATCATCGCCGACGAGTCCGGCGCGGCGGACATCGTCGACCCCATGGGCGGCTCCTTCGCCGTCGAGACGCTCACGAACGAGATCGAGGAGCGAACGATGCGCTACATCGCGGAGATCCGAGAGATGGGCGAGGGCTCGGTTCGCGACGGCATCCTCAAGGGAATCGGTGACGGCTATTTTCACCGGGAGATCCAGGACGCCTCCTACGAGTACCAGGAACGCGTCGAGCGCGGCGAGGAGGTCGTCGTCGGCGTCAACAAGTACACCCTCGAGGAAGACACCAGCCCCGACACCCTCAAGATCGACGAGACCACGGCCGAACGCCAGCTCGGCCGGCTCGCAGAGGTAAAGGCCGAACGGGACGACGCCGCGGTCGCGGAAGCGCTCGACGCCCTCCGCGAAGCCAGCGAGCGCGGCGAGAACACGATCCCGTCCCTCGTCGACGCGGTGAAAGCCTACGCGACGATGGGCGAGATTATGGGCGTCTTCGAGGAGCAGTACGGTGCGTACAGCGAGAGCCTCGGGCTCGCCTGAGCCGCCAGTCACGGCGTCGCCGCCGGCCCCGAGTCCCAACGGTGTCGTGGCGGTTCGTCCGTGCTCGTCGCGCAACTCACCACGACCCAGCCGGGACGGAGGTTTTTCCATCCCGGCGACGACGGAGGCAGTATGAGCGAGAAGGAACTGTTCGGGCTCTTGCTGGTCGCGATCGCGATCCTGATGGCAGTGACCGGGTTCGTCCTCGTCCTCAACTGAGACGGTCTCCTGTCCCGAGTGACCGGTGCAACCGCGACCTGTCTTGGGGTGCGCCGTCACTGACTGACAGCGGACCGTCTGACATCGGCTCTCGTTGGAGGCGGGCACCGGTCGACTCAGGTCCCGTTTCGCGTCCGCTCGTCGGTTTCGATCACTCGAGCCGCGAGCAACGTTACGACCGCGAGCGTGCCCATCGTCGCCACCAGGATGGCGAACTGAATCGTCGACTGGAGCGGATCGAACCCCCACGGGTTGAAGACTGCAAAGACCACGACGAAGAACGCGATGATCGCGAACGGGAGCACGTTGACCGCCAGATCCAGCGCGATTTCCGCGTCGAAGGCACGTCGACTCATCGGAAAGGTCCCTCTCTCGGAGCCCCCTCGCGGGGTCGCGTCCGGTAGCGGTCCGTTCGTTCGGGTCCCGTATCGGCGGTGGTGACATCGATCATGCTATTCCCGTTGGGTACCGACGATCCCGGCTCCGACGATCGTCACGAGGCCGGCGAGAACGAGTGTCCCCCCGCGACTCGCCAGTCCCGAGAGCGACTCGAGGGGGCGAATCGGGATCGTCCCGCTCCCGTGAGCGACCAGTATCGCCCCGACGACGACGAACACGACGCCGAATTCGGCAGCGAGCACCAAGGGCCGGTCGACGTAGTCGGCGTCCGCCAGGATGCCGGCGACGCTCGCCGCGAACACGACGAGTCCGCCGACGGCGACGGGGACGAGGCCGACGACGATGCCGACCTCCGAACCGGCGAGCCCGACGGCCACGAGAACGGGCCACGGCCTCGCGGGATCGGCCGGTTCGGTCTCCCCAGGCCTCGAGTGATCGGTCATAGTCGGCGTTCCACATCCAGTCAGTAGTATCTAGTGCCGTCTCAAGCCTGCCACTCCAGTACCGAACCGACACCCACTCGCGGCCATGCTCGAGTCGACGGACGCGTGGGAGGGGACTGTTCCCCCGATCGAACGGACCGTTCGGCGTCCGCGGCCTTCGACTGGCTACCGGTCGCTCGAGCGACCGGCTCGAGTAGTCGACCCGCCACCGGTTACGGGACCGTGCAGTCGGGCTGACGGCCGACCTTCCCGCTCGTAGCGAACCCAAACCAGAGACCTAAGGCCGTTGACCGCTTACGGCCTCCGTATGAAAGCACGAGCCGTCCTCGGTGGCGCTCTCGGCGCGGTCGGTGGCGCTGTCGTCGGTAACTACCTCCTGAAACGACGTGCGAGCGACCTCGAGAACCCGCTGCCCGGTATCGAACGGACGTATCGCTGGCGCGGGATCGAAACGACGTATACCGTCGCTGGCGACCCGAACGATCCGGATATGCTTCTGGTCCACGGGATCTACGCGGGTGCGAACAGCCACGAGTTCGCGCCGATCGTCGAACAACTGGCAGCGGACTACCACGTCTACGCCGTCGACCTCCCCGGGTTCGGTCGGTCCGAGCGACCGCCGCTGGTCTACTCCGCCGACCTCTATGGCGAGTTCGTTCGCGATTTCGCGGGGGAGATCACCGACGAACCGATCGTGGTCGCCTCGTCGCTGTCCGGCACGTTCGTCGTCGAAGCCGCCGACGAGACCGAGTTCGAACGGCTCGTCCTGATCTGTCCGACCGGCGAGACGGCCGAGGAGCGACCGTGGCTCCGCACCCTGCTGCGGGCACCGATCGTCGGCACGACGCTGTACAACCTGCTCGCGAGCAAGCCGTCGATCCGGTACTTCTACGACCGGGACGGCTACTACGATTCCGATCGGATCGACGCGGACGAGGTCCAGTACGCCTGGAACAGTGCCCACCAGCCCGGCGCACGCTACGCTCCTGCCTCCTTCGCCGCGGGCACCCTCGACCCGGCGTTCGACCTCGGGACGGAACTGGCCGCCCTCGAGCCGCCGACGACGTTGGTCTGGGGCCGGGACGCCGAACTCGTCCCGCTCCGGGACGGTCGCGACCTCGCCGAGGCGGCGGACCTCGATCTGGTCGTCATCGACTACGCGACGCAGTTGCCCCACGCCGAACATCCCGACAAGTTCGTCGAGTACCTGAGTGCGGAACTGCCACGAGCCGATTTCGACGCGCACGAATAGTCACGTCTCGGCCGTCGTTTCTCTCCGCGGACTCGACCTTCGGCAGCGATTCCGGCTTCCCGTCGGCACCTCCCAGTCGTGACGCCGAGCGGGGCAACAGGATCAGTCCCGCGAGGAAAACAGTCGTTCCCGACCCTAGACCGGGCGAAGTGAGAGTACGCGCTCGCCCGTCGTCTCCGAAACGGTGATCTCGAGTTCGACGGTCAGGCCGGTCTCGACGTCCTCGAGATCGATCCCGACGAGCTGTCCGGTCAGGGAAACGGGGCCGAAGTCGACGACGGCCGTCGCATACGGGGCGTCTTCCGCGAAGGCCGGCGTCGGGACGTGAGTCACGGTAAACGTCCGCACGTCGCCGGTGTCGGGGAGGTCTGCCTCCGCGAGGTCGGTCGAGCCACAGTCGGGACAGACGCGTCGCGGTGGGAGGGAACCGTGGCCGTTGGCACACTCGAGGTAGGTGGCGTCGCCATCCGCGGCGGCGGCGAGCCACTCGTCGAAGCCGGCGTCGGCGACGTCGGATTCACCGTCGGTCATCGGTCGCTCACCTCCAGGACGTGAACGGTCGCGCTCGCGACCGTCCCACCTGCGTTGTGGGCGACGCCAGTGGTTGCACCGTCGACGTACTCGCTGTTGGGGTGCTCACCCGCCAGTAGATCGGTCACTTCGGCGATCTGTGACGCACCGGTCGCGCCGACCGGATGGCCTTTGGCTTTCAACCCGCCCGAGAGGTTGATCGGCGTCTCGCCGTCGCCAGTCGTCCGCCCGTCACGGGCCGCCGAGATTCCCTCGCCGATCGGTTCCAGATCCAGTGCCTCGAGTGCGAGCACTTCGGCGATGGTAAAGCAGTCGTGGACCTCCGCGAGGTCCACGTCGCCGGCGTCGACACCGGCGTCGGCGTAGGCCTCTTCGCCCGCCTCCCGTGCGGCCGGTGAGCGGGCGAGGTGCTCGCGGTCGTGGAGCGCCATCCGGTCGCCGCCCTGTCCGGTGCCGGTGATCGAGACCGGTGCCTCGAGGTCGTGGTCGTCGGCGTAGGACTCGCTCGTCAACACGAGCGCGGACGCGCCGTCGGAAATCGGGCAGGCGTCGTAGAGTCCGAGCGGTTCCGAAACTGGCGGTGCCTCGAGGACGTCAGAGACGTCGATCGCCTTCTGGTACTGGGCTTTGTCGTTGCTCAGTGCGTTTTCGTGGTTTTTGACGGCGATGTGTGCCAGATCCTCGCGCTCGCCGCCGAACTCCTCGAAGTACGCTCGGGCCATCAGCGCGTACGCGCCGGGGAAGGTCACGCCGGCCCGTACCTCCCAGAGGTCGTCCGCGGCGATCGCGAGCGCTTCGGTCGCACCCGCGGTACCGAGGTTCGTCATTCGTTCCGCACCGCCGACGAGCAAGACGTCGTTTTCGCCGTTCCGGATCCGTGTGACCGCCTCACGGACCGCAGTCCCGCTCGAGGCACACGCGGACTCGTAGCGGGTCGCCGGGGCCTGGACGCCGGCCGCTTCGGCCATCAGGGGGCCCTGGTGGCCCTGATGTTCGGAAAGTTCGCCCATGAAGTTGCCGTAGAGGACCGCTTCGACGTCCTCGCGGGGAACCTCGCTGTCCTCGAAAGCGGTGATGCTCGCTTCGGCAAAGAGATCTCGGCTCGTCCGTTCGGGGCTGTTCCCGAACGAGGTCAGCCCTGTGCCTGCAACGCGTACGTTACTCATATACACGCCAGTAGTGGACGGATCCGTTAATACTCCGCGGTTGAGAACCGCCATCACAGCTGACTCGTCGCTGCCGACAGCAAACCCCCGCCCACCGCGGTTACACCTGCTGACGCGCGTTTCCACGGGCTTTTATTCCGTCACGCCACATGTGACGCCATGACATCCGCTCCCTTCGATTGGGATCTCCTGAAAGCATTGACGGAGACCAGTGGCGTCCCCGGCTACGAGGACCGCGTTCGCGACCTCGTCGTTCGGGAACTCGAGGAATCGGTCGACCGCGTGCGAACCGACGCGATGGGGAACGTCGTCGGGACCCTCGAGGGTGACAGCGAGTATTCGGTGGCCGTCGCCGCACACATGGACGAGATCGGCTTTATGGTCCGTCACGTTCGCGGGGACGAAGACGGCTACGGCTTCGTCGAACTCGATGCGCTCGGGGGCTGGGACGCACGCGTTCTCAAGGCCCAACGCGTGACCATCCACGCCGAAGACGGAGACGTTCCGGCCGTCATCGGCTCGCCGCCGCCCCACACGCTCGACGACGAGCGAAAAGAGAAGACGCCCGAGGTCGAGGACGTCGTGGTCGATCCCGGCCTCCCCTACGAGGAACTCGACGACCGCGTTACCCGCGGTGACCTCGTCACGACGTGCCAGACGACCGAACGCGTCGGCGAGACCATCACCGGGAAAGCGCTCGACGATCGGGTCTGTCTGCTCGCGATGCTCGAGGCCGCCCGCGAACTGACGAACCCGGCGGTAACGATCCACTTCTGTGCGACCGTCCAGGAGGAGGTCGGACTCCGGGGTGCACGCGCCCTCGGCGTCGATATCGACCCCGACCTCGCGCTCGCGATGGACGTCACCGTCGCCAACGACATCCCCGGCTTCGACGACGGCGAACACGTGACGGAACTCGGCGAGGGCACCGCGATCAAGCTCAAAGACTCGAGCGTCATCACGAACCCGAAACTCCACGGCCGCCTCCAGTCGCTCGCCGAGGAGGAAGGGATCGAGTACCAACTCGAGATCCTGCCGTCGGGTGGTACCGACACCGCCGGCTTCCAGCAGGCGGCCGGCGCGAAACCGGTCGGCGCGATTTCGGTCCCGACGCGGTACCTCCACACCGTGACCGAAACCGCCCACGTCGACGACGTCGCGGCGACGATCGACCTGCTCGAGGCCTTCCTCGCGACCGAAGACGGGCAGTACGAGTACACGCTGTAAACGGTCGGGCGACGGCCCCGGCGTGCACGCCGGGCGCGACGGTTCGTGACGGTTACGAGCCGTTCGCGAAGGCCGAACGCGACCGATTCCACCGCTGCCTGACGGAACGCATTTCAGGCCCCCTTGGTATTTCTCTCGTAACTGACGCTCATGGATGCTTCCGACCTCCCCGACCCCGAGGGCATCTCTCCACTGGCGTGGCGACTCCTCCGTGTCGCGGCCGGATACGAACAGCGAGCAGTCGAACGGGAGATAGACGACCTCATGCAGGCACACCTCTCGATGCTCGAGAGCGGGAACCGGTCCCTGTCTCGACCGCGCCGGGAAACGCTGCTGGAACTCTACGCCGCGGAACTCACTGCCGAACAGGTGTGGGCGATCGTCGACCACTTCTAGGGGCGCTCTCGAATGGAAGGGCTTAAGATCCGTAATGATAATTCCCTCTGTATCAATGATACACCGACTCTTGGGTGGCCTAAACCGTCGAATATCCCTATTCGCCCTCGCAACGATCGGGACGGTAGCAATCGCGGCCGCACCGTCGCCGTCGGGACTATCGATGACGGGCCAGTACGCACTCGCGACGATGTTCTTCGCCGGGTTCCTCTGGGTCACCGGCGCACTACCGCTCGCGGTCACCGCCCTGACGATCCCCGTCTTGCTCACGGGGACCGGCGTCTACGACTCGATGGACGCGGCGCTCGTCGGATTCGCCGATCACATCATCTTCCTGTTCCTGGCCGGGTTCATGCTGGCCAACGGGATCCAGAAGTACGACATCGACCGTCGGATCGCGCTGTACTCCATCGCCAAGATGGGCAGTTCGCCGCGGCGGCTGATCTTCGCGATCATGGGCGTGACCGCCGTGTTGTCGATGTGGGTTTCCAACACCGCGACGGCCGCGATGATGATGCCGATCGCGGTCGGCGTTCTCACCCAGGTCCTCGATCGAGACGATCTCGCGTCCTCGGACGAGCAGGACCGGGCGAGCGACGCCACCGAAACGGTCGCCGACGGCGGTGACGTCGAGTCGACGGCCGCGTTTACGAACCTCCAGATCTCGATGCTGCTCGGGACCGCCTACGCCGCGAGCGTCGGCGGCGTCGGAACGATCATCGGCACGCCACCGAACGCGATCCTCGTCGGCCAGCTCAACGCCATTCTGGACTACGAGATCGGGTTCGCCGACTGGTTCCTCGTCGGGTTTCCGATCGTCGTCGTGACGTTGCCGCTGGTCTGGTTCCTCCTGACGTACGTACTGTACCCGCCCGAGGTGCCGGACGTCGAGCGGGCGCGAGCCACCGCCCGGGAACAACTCGAGGCCGAAGGGGACCTCGATCCCCGCGGGAAACGGATGGCGGCGATCTTCGCCGTGACGGCTGGGCTCTGGATGCTCGGCGGGCTGGGCGACCTCTTCGGGCCGTACCTCCCGGACGTCTGGACGACGACCGTGTTCGGCGGCGAGGGCATGACGGTCTTCGGTGTCGAGGGCCATCAGGGGCTGCTCTACTACGTCATGGTCGGCGTCGCGGCGGTCCCCGCGCTCGTCCTGGCCGACACGATGGAGTGGGAGGAACTGGTCGACATCGACTGGGGGACGCTGTTGCTGTTCGGCGGCGGCATCTCCCTCGCGAACGCGCTTGCGGACACGGGTGCGACGGAGTGGATCGCCGACACTGTGTTCGGCGGGCTCGTCGGCGCGCCCATTCTCCTCGTCATCGGCGCAGTCGTCCTGGTGGTCATCTTCCTCACGGAGATGACGTCGAACTCCGCGACGACCAGCATCATCGTCCCCATTCTGATCAGCCTCGGGAGCGTCTTCTCGGCGACGCTCGGGCTGACGGACTTCTCGACCGCGCTCTTCCTCTCGGTCGCCGGTGCGATCGCCGCGAGCTTCGCCTTCGCGCTGCCGGTCGCGACGCCGCCCAACGCCATCGTCTTCGGCAGCGGGTACGTCGAACAGCGCCACATGCTCCGGGCGGGACTGGTCCTGAACGCGGTCATGACGGTCGTGCTGACGGCCATCATCTGGTTCCTGTTCACCTTCGTCTGGCCGCACCTGCTCTGGTGAGCCGCCCCGAGGACAAGTGGTTCGGGACCGGAGTCTCGCTACCGTGGGGAACGAAGCTCTCGAGAGGGCGGCGAAATCCCGGTTTCGCTCGCTCACGGACGATGAAACGTTTTCCGATCGATCTGTTCGCGGTGGGCTCTCGCTCTCTCAGTGAACCGCCTCGGGGTCACGCCCCGAGGAACCCGGCCTGCTTTTTGTGTAGATCGTGACACGGGTGCGTTTCCAGAAGTCCGCTCGAAACCGAGTCGGGAAATGCTGTCACGACAGGTACGTACCGGGCACGTCTCACCCGTGACTCCCTGAATATCTTTTTTATTTGATATAGGTATTTACGCCTGATTGTGATACGACGGCGTATGGAGCCCAGAGTTGAACGCCGGTGTCATATATTGATCGGCAGTTCGCTGCTTCTACTCACGGTCGGTATCGGGTACTGCGTTATCGTTGGGACTTGTTTGGCTGACTTCCTGGTAGTGATCGCAGGACTCTTGCTCGGATGGGTGGGGTTGTTCTACTGTGTCGGGAACTCCTCCATCTGGGGGCCGTGACACTATCGCAAAGGTGCTAATAGATCGCCCTTGGAGGTCACAGTACGCCCGATACGTACTCCGTAGTCTTGACGGGTCCTCACAGTCAGAACGCGAGCGCGTCGACGAGGATCGCGACCAGCACGGCCCCGAGGAAGGCGTTGGAGGCGTGGAACGATCGGAACGCCGCGACCTCCGTCTGTTCGAAGTGGAGGCGAACGGCGGCCCAGAGGAAGATCCCCCCGAAGAGGACGACCGTCGCCGCGTACAGCGCGCCGAGTTCGGTGATCGTGGCCAGCGCGATCGTGCCGACGAGCGTCGCGGCGATGTAATAGAGGATGTGTTTTCTGGTGACGGTCCTGCCGCGGACGACCGGCATCATGGGGAAGCCGCCGCGGGCGTAATCCTCGCCGTAGGCCAGCGCGAGGTTGTAGAAGTGGGCCGGCGTCCACAGGAAGATGACGCCCGCGAGGGCGAGTGCCGGCCAGCCGATCTCGTTCGTGACGGCGGCCCAGCCGATGAGTGCGGGTAGCGCGCCCGCGAAGCCGCCGATGACCGTGTTCTGGACGGTGTTCGGCTTGAGGAGGAGCGTGTAGACGACGCTGTAAAACAGGATTGCGGCCAGCCCGAGTGCCGCGGCGAGGCGATTGATCGTCAGGAACGCAGCCAGCGACGCCGCGGTCAGCGTGAGGCCGAAGGCGAGCGCGTTCCGAACGGGGATCAGATCGACCGCGAGCGGACGGTCGGCCGTTCGTGACATCTTCTGATCGACGTCGCGCTCGAGGAGGTGGTTGAACGTCCCGGAGGCACCGATCGCGAGGACGCCCCCGCCGAGCGTCGCGACGATGGTGTACGTGTCGAGAACCGGGTCGGCGGCCAGGGCCATCCCGGCGGCGGCGACGAGACAGAGCAGCCACATCAACCGCGGTTTCATCATCTTGAAGTACGCGAACGCGGTCAGCCGAGCGCGGGCCAGGCGACTCGAAGGGAGGGTCCGCGCGGCCCCAGCGGGGACGTCCTCCCCGATCGGGTCCGGCGAGTCGATGGCGTCGTCCTCGCTGCCGGTCGCGAGCTCGAGGTCCCAGGCCAGCGCGAGGACGATCCCCGAGAAGATCACGAGCCCGAGCACGAGGTGGAGTCCAGGGACGATCGCGGCGGGGCCGATCGTCGCCGTGACGGCACCGACGCCGATCTGGACGACGTAGAGCACGGCGGCGACGACGAGCGTCGCTCGGACGCGACGCGAGACGTCACCGAGCGTCGCGGCGACGGCGGTCGTGGCGACGAGCAGGCCGACGACGACCGCAGTGAGCCGGTGGGCCCACGCGATCGCGAGTTCGGTCTGGTTCAGCGGATCGACCGGCGCGTGACAGCCCGGCCACGTCGAACACGACGCGGCCGCGTTCGTCAGCGATGTCGTCGCGCCGACGATCAACAGCAAATAGACGCCCAGCGCGGTCGCTGCAAGCAGTGCGGAGAAGCGGCGTCGTGTACCGATCGGGCGTGGAAACGACTCTGTTGACACGGCTATTCTCGTCTACACCGTTTGACTCCGCGTATTTAGGGCTCCCGCTTTTTCCCACCGCTGGGGATCGACCGGGGTGTAGCGGTCGGCAGGACCGCTCTCGAGCGCAGCCCAAAGAACGATCCAGCCGGTCGTCGTAGCTCCCACCGTGTCCGGCGACCCGCGCGGCCACGCACCTGCGGTCGAGAGCGTCCCCGAAGAGCGATTCGAGAGCGATGCTCGCGGCGGTCACCCCCCCGTTCGGTGTCCGTACTGCGACCGCCCGTTTCGCCGGGCGCGATACGAGTCGCTTCACCGCGGCCTCGAGCACTCCGAGCGGCTCTCGGACCGTGAGCGTGCGGCTGCCGAGCGGGCCGCCCGGACGGAGCAGGCGGCGTATCGCCGCGTTCGACTGTATGCCCTCGCTACCCTCGTGTCGCTGTACTTCGGCCTGTTGATCGTCGCCGCGTTCGTCGTCTGATCGCCCCCGGGCGGCGACGGCGGCTCACATCCCCATATCCGCGGCCGCATCCGGAATCGGCAGTTCGTGGGGCGACACGCCGAGCAGCTCCCCGGCGTGATCGAGCGCCATGTCGAACCCGTAGTAGCGCTCGAGTTCGTCCCCGTCCGCAGTCGGCCGCACTTTCAACATCGCGTACCCCTCGTGATTCTGTGCGATCGCGGCTGTCCGCCCTCCGTTGCCGTCGAACGCGAGGACCCGTTCCGTCTCCGTTTCGTCGTAGGTGGCCGTGATGCCGTTGGCGTCGGCCGTCCGGTCGTCGGTCATGGCCGGTACTCGGGACGCAACGACCGGGAACCTGTCGGTTCCGGTCGCGCTCTCCGGTGGCGGCCGACATCGACACCGATTTTTCGATCCCCTTCGACGACCGTCCCGTGAGCCGTTCGGAACCCGCCGCGGTCCGCCGCCCACTCGCCGCGTTTCGACTCACTCGAGCGGTCGCGCTCCAGTGGCTGGTCGTCTCCGGCGTGGGATTCTTCGGCTTTGCGTACGCCTTCGGACACCTCCTCGCCTGGATGCGTGGCACCTCGCTCGAGCCGATCGTGATCGCGCCGTCGTCGCCGCCGACGATCGCGGGCTGGTTGGCCGTCTCGCTTGGCCTGCTCGTTTGCGTGGTCGTCCCCCACGAACTGCTCCACGGCGTCTTCATGCGCAGGTACGGCGACAGTCCACGGTACGGCATCGGCGTCTCCTACTTCGTGTTGCCCTACGCCTACGCCGAAACCAGCGGGGCGAGCTACACCCGCAATCAGCTGCTCGTTGCCCTGCTTGCCCCGTTCGTGGGGATCACTGTCGTCGGGCTCGCCGCGATGACCGTCGTCCCCTCTCCCCTGTTGATCGTGCCGCTGGCGGCGAACGCGGCCGGCTCGATCGGCGATCTCTGGATGGCCGCCGTCCTCTGTCAGTATCCCGCCGACGTTCGCGTGGGCGACCCGCCCGGCGGCGTTCGCGGATTCGGGATCTACGGTCCGGACGAGCGGTCCGTGAGCCGCCTGCCGGGAACGAGGCTCCTGTCGCGGTTCCTGACCGGCACCGTCGGAACCCTCGTCACAGTCACAGCCTACGCCCTCCTGGTCGTGTTCCTCTCGCTTGCGTTCGGCTCCGGCGACGTCGTTCTCGGCGATCCGGATCGAGGCTGGCTGCTCTTCCGTCACGACCGCCAGCCCGGCGGCACCGCCGTCCTCGAGATCGGTGACCGCACCCTGATCGGCACGGCCGTCCTCGGTGGACTCGCGTGGACAGTCGTCGGGGCCGTCCGGCGACGACTCCAGGGCGAGTAGGACGGAAACCGTAACGCTCGAGCGCCTCGGCGTCGACGACCGTGCCATGACCAAGTGGCTCCGGAGCGGCCGCCGCCGAGACATCTGTCTCCTGCTCGTGGCGGCGGACGACGAACTGCGCGGCCAACAGCTCAAATCCCGCCTCGAATCCCACTACGACGACCGGCTCGAGCCGAAGTCGTTCTACGGCTCGCTGTCGGCGCTCGTCGATGCCGGCTTCGTCGCGAAACGAACCGAGGGACTCCACGACGTGTACGCGCTGACCGACGGCGGGGAGCAGCGAGTTCGAGAGCACTACGAGTGGGTTCGGGAGTGTCTGGAGGGCGAGTGACGACACCGTGGTGGCGGCTGCGGTCAGTCGAGAGACGGATTCCTGAATAGGTGCACGACGACGTAGATCGGGAGCGCGAACAGCAATACGAACAACGGGATCATCGCGCCCTCGGCTTCCCTGCCGAACGTCCGCACGATCAGCGTATATGCGATGATCGCGAGGAACAGCTCCGTTCGATCCATACGTCGACTGTATCCCGACTTGTTGTAAGTGTTCTGGAACGAAAATCGTGGAAAAATTCGGCCAGCGAAGCGCTTCGGCGGCCGGTCCGCGAGCGGCTACTACTCAAGCGCCGGCTCGAACGGCTACTCCTCGAGCAACTGATCGCCGATCGTGTTGCGCAGCACCTCGCTGGTTCCCTCGTAGATCTCGTTGAGTTTGGCGTCGCGGTAGAACCGCTGGGCGGCGAAGTCCTTGGTGTAGCCGTAGCCGCCGTGGATCTGGATGCCCTCGTTGGCGACCTCGCGGCTGACTTCCGAGGCGTAGAGCTTCGCCTGCGAGGCGTCCTTGATGTAGTCCTCGCCGCGGATCTTCTTGTCCGCGGCCTTGTGCATGAGCATCTTCGCGGCCTGGATCTTGGTGTCCATGTCCGCGAGCTTGTGCTTGATCGACTGGAACTCGCCGATGGGCTGGCCGAACTGCTCGCGCTCGCCGGCGTAGTCGCGGGCCTCCTCGAAGGCCGCGCGGGCGATACCGACACCGCGGGCGGCGATCGTGATCCGACCGCCGTTGAGCGTCTTCAGCGCGTGGACGAAGCCGTCACCTTCCTCACCGAGCCGGCGCGATTCCGGGATCCGAAGGTCGTCGAATCGGAGTTCGGCGGTCGGACAGCCCTTGTCGCCGAGTTTGTCCTCGGTGCCTTCGACGATGAAGCCGTCGTCCTCCTCGGGGCGGACGATAAAGGAGGAGATACCCTTGTTACCCGCATCCGGGTCCGTCTTCGCAAAGAGCGTGACCGTGTCCGCCACGGAGCCGTTCGAGATCCAGAGCTTCCCGCCGTTGATGACGTACTCGTCGCCGTCTTTCTCGGCGGTGGTCTCCATCGCCGGCACGTCGCTGCCCGCACCGGCCTCCGAGAGCGCGAACGCACCGATGTCCTCCCCCGCGGCGACGGGCGTCAGGAACTCCTCTTTCTGGGACTCGTCGCCGAACTCGTAGAGCATGTTCCCCGCCAGCGAGGTGTGAGCGGCGACGATCGTCCCCAGCCCGCCCGAGCCGCGGGCGATCTCCTCGAGGCCGATCGCATACGAGTGATAGTCCAGCCCGGCACCGCCGTACTCCTCCGGGAAGGGCATCCCCATCAGCCCCAGTTCGGCCATCTCGCTCACGAGGTCGGCGGGGAACTCGTCGTCGTGGTCGATCTCCTCGGCGACGGGGACGACCTCCTCGTCGACGAACTCCGACACCATGTCTCGAATCTGTTGCTGCTCGGCCGAGAGTGCAAAGTCCATACCCGAAATTAGGAATCGTGATCCTTTACTGTTCTCTCTTTGCTCTATCGTGTCTCTCAGTACCACGATAGGACACGTCGTGCAGTAGTGTCTCGACCGGCGGTAGTCGACGGCGAACCGCACTCGAACCCGGTACGAACGCGGAGCCACGAAAAATCGGCAGCCGCTCGCCTCAGTTCTCGTCCGGCGCGGCGTCTTCCGGAACCTGCCCCTCGACGAGGGACTGGTCGGCGTACTCCTCGCGGATGTCCTTCTTCGAGAACTTGCCCGTCGCCGTCTTGGGCACTTCCTTGATGAACTCGATCTCGTCCGGGAGCCACCACTTGGGGTACTCGTCGGCGAGCATCTCGTTGATCTCGGCGACGAGCGCGTCCCGATCGGCACCCTCGGCGGGAACGACGAACGCGACCGGTCGCTCCTGCCAGCGCTCGTGGGGCACGCCGACGACGGCCGCCTCGGCGACGCCGTCGTGGGCCATGATCGCGTTCTCGAGTTCGACCGAGGAGATCCACTCGCCGCCGGACTTGATCACGTCCTTCTCGCGGTCGACGATCTTGATGTAGCCGTCCTCGTCGACGGTGACGACGTCGCCGGTCTTGAGCCAGCCGTCCTCGAAGTCCGTCTCGTTGGCCTCGGGGCGCTTGAAGTACTCCGTCGTCACCCACGGCCCGCGGATCCACAGTTCGCCGAACTCCTGTCCGTTCCACTCGATCTCCTCGCCGTCGTCGTCGATGACCTTGAACTCGAGACCGGGAACGACCAGCCCTTGCTTGCCCCGCTTTTCGACCTGCGTGTCGTAGTCCGCGTTCTGCAGGTCGGACTTGAGGTGCGAGACCGAGCCGATCGGAGCCATCTCGGTCATCCCCCAGGCGTGAAGCACCTCGACGCCCTGGGTGTCGAACCACTCGATCATCGATTTCGGTGCCGCCGAGCCGCCGACGATGACGGTATCGAGCGTCGAGAGGTCGACGTCGTTCTCCGAGCAGTACTCCATCAGTCCCAGCCAGACGGTCGGGACGCCCGCGCTGATCGTCACGCCCTCGTTTTCGATGAGGTTCGCGAGGTCTTCGGGCTCGGGAGAGGGGCCGGGGAAGACCTGTTTGGCCCCGCCGGCGGTCGCCGTAAACGGCATCCCCCAGGCGTTGACGTGGAACATCGGCACCACGGGCATGACGACGTCGTCGTCGGCCATCGGGATCCCCTGTGGCGTCTGGGAGGCCATCGTGTGGCTCCAGAGCATCTGCTGGGTGTATTCGACTCCTTTCGGGTTGCCGGTCGTCCCCGAGGTGTAACACATCCCCGCGGGCTGTTCCTCGTCGACGTCGGGCCAGTCGTAGTCGGTCTCGTGGCCCTCGATGAACGACTCGTAGGGCGTCGCCTCGAGGTCGTCGGCCGGCTGGCTGCCCATGACGACGAAGTCGACGCCGTCGAACTCGTCGTCGGCGTCGGCGACGGCACCCGCGAGTTTCGGTGCGAGCGACTGGTCGACGAAGATCAGTTCGTCGTCGGCGTTGTCGACGATGAACTGAATGTGTGCGTCGGGGAGCAGTGGGTTGATCGTATGGAGCTGTGCCCCGATCGATGGCACGGCGAAGTACGTCTCGAAGTGACGGGAGTGATTCCAACAGAAGGTCCCGACCCGGTCACCCTCCTCGATCCCGTACTCGTCGAGCGCGTTCGCGAGTTGGCTCGTTCGATCCTCGTACTCACCGTACGTGTATCGTTGCATCCCGTCGTGATTCCGGGAGACGATTTCCGTATCGGAATACAGCTTGCTTGCCCGCCACAAGAACGGCCGAAGCGTTTGATCTGTACCTGCTGGCATTTCGTCTTACATAGAGGGACAAATACTGTATTATTCTTTCCATACATACGCTGGCATTCGTGTGTATCTTACAGATGATAATATGTAATATGGAAAACATAATGAAAATATATTCGCCACCGAGCGCCCATGATAGCCAGAGCAGGCTGCTATCGTCTGTGCAGTCCGTCAACGACGGGGTCAGCTCGAGCCGACGGTCTCGAGTGCGTCCTCGATCGGGTCGTCGCCCGACAGGATCTCGAACGTCTCGCCGAAGACGGGTTCGAAGTCGATCGCGGCCACGAGCGTCCGCGCGACGTCTTCGCGGGGAATGTCTCCTGATCCCAGCTCGAGCCCTGTGCCGGCCCGAATCTCACCGGTGCCGGGCTCGGTGGTCAACTCGCCCGGACGGACGATCGTGGCGACCAGCTCGCTGTGTCGAAGGTACTCGTCGGCCTCGGCTTTGGCGATCAGGTAGTCCCGAAGCGGCTCGGGTCCCGCCGCCGGGTCGTCGGCACCCATCGAACTGAGCATGACGAACCGGTCGACATCCGCCGCGATCGCGGCGTCGATCAGGCTGATCGCACCGTCCCGATCGATGCCGTAGACGTCCTCGCCGCCCGAGCCGGCCGCGAAGACGACCGCGTCACAACCCTCGACCGCGTGATCGACCGCTTCGGTCAGGTCCGCGACGACCGGCTCCCCGCCCAGCTCCCGCATCTCTTCGGCCTGGGATTCCTCTCGGATCATCGCTCGAGCGGTGTCGTCACGCTCGGCGAGTCGTTTCGTCACGTGCTGTCCGACCTGTCCGTGAGCGCCGGCAACGAGTACGGTCCGGGTCATGGTATCGCTTCGCCGGTCTCCCCCATACGACTTGTGCTGGCTCCGCTGGGTTCGCTCTCGTCGACGCCGATCCTCCAGGTTCCACGTCGCGTCAGCCACCGGTCGGAAGATCACGCCGCGACCGGGGTGTTTTTCCCGGATGGTCACCAAACTAACTCGAGTAGATGACCACGGGCCAGCCCGAACCCCCCACTGACGCCGATCTCGAGTGGTGTTACGACGCGGTTCACGGCGTTTCGCGGACTTTTTCGATCACGATCGATCGGCTCGAGGAGCCGATGGCCAGACACATCTGTGTCGGCTACCTCCTCTGTCGGATTGCTGATACGATCGAGGATGCGGGGCATATTCCCCCGGAGACACAGACCGAACTGCTCGCGGCGTACGACCGGTTGCTCGATCCCGACGCGTCGGGATCGGTCGCGGCGTTTATGAACGACGTCGAGCCGTGGATTCCCGACGAGCGAACGGAAGACTGGAAGGTCGTCGCCGAAACACCGCGGGTCCTACGAACGTTCGAATCGTTCGACGAGGAGCCCCGCGAGATCATGCGCGGACCGGTCCGCGAACTCGTCGACGGAATGGCGATGTTTACCGATCGGTACGCCACCGAGGGCGGGCTCCGGCTCCAGACGATCGAAGAACTCGAGGAGTACTGCTGGTACGCCGCCGGCACCGTCGGGACGCTGATCACCGGACTGGTCGCCCGTGGCACCTCCCAGGACCGAGCCGACGAGATGCGGGAGAACGCCCGCTCGTTTGCCCTGCTCTTGCAACTGGTCAACATCGCGAAAGACGTCGAAGACGATTACCACGAGGAGAACAACGTCTACCTCCCCGCCGAGTGGCTCGCTGCGGAAGACGTCGACGCCGAGTCGGTCACCGACGAAGCCCACCACGGTGGCGTCACGAACGTCATCAAGCGAGTGACGGGCCGCGCCGAGCGATACCTCGACGATGCCCAGCGCTACCTCGAGGTCGTGCCCGAACGCCACGGCAACCGGCTCTCGGCGTGGGCGATTCCCTACCTGCTGGCGGTCGGGACGCTCCGCGAACTCCGCGAGCGCCCCGAGGACGTCGTCCGCGAGGGCGATGTCAAGGTCTCCCGCGCCGAGGTGTACGCCCTCCTCCAGCAGTTCGAGGACGGCGTTTCGCGGTCGAGGCTCGACGAACTTCGCTCCACGATGTCGGAACAGCCCCTTCACCAGTAGCGGGCGGTCCGACGGCGTACTCGTGGCTCTCTCGAACGGTCTCGGCTCGACCGCGGTCACGGCGAAACCGTGGTCGGTCGTCGAACCCGTGTCATCGTGGGGCCCAGCCGAACGGATTCCCGATCGAGCCGGTGCCCGTCGACCCTGACGCCGACTCCGACGAAACGGGCCGTTTTACCGGATTCTGCTCCCCGTATTCCCGGTGCTGATTTCTAGCGGTGAGAGTCGCCCTGAACGTTTATCCCCGAGGTCCGAATAGGAGCGCGATACAGCTGCCGGACGGCCAGGGAGCAGCCCGACTCCGTTGACGAGCACCGCTTTCGACGAACCCGACACGTGCCGATATGAACGCCCAACACCCCTCTCAGTCCGATACCGAACCGACGGTCGACCGAACGACGACACGAACGCCGCCGCCCCCCTCGAGCGATCACACGGATTCCCGACGGGCGATCGATCGTGCCCCGCGAACCTTCTCCCATCGGCGGGCGGGGCGACTCGAGAACCTGATCGACGAGTGGAACGCGGCGTTTGCAAGCGGGACTCCACGGAACTCCTGACGACTCCGTCTGCGAGCGCGAAGGTATTCCTGGAACGCCAAATGAGGGCCTCCCGGAACGCCGGGTGGGAGCCACGTTCGGGAGGACAGTTTTTCCACCGGCGACAGGGTCGACGGGGCACTCCGACGGGATCGATACGGCGACCAACCGGGCAGTGTCGATCCCCGAACCACGACCATATATCAAATAAACATATATTCAATGGGAAAGTATTTATCAGCTTCTCGCCCACCTACAGCAGGTCGCACTCGGTTGTTGTCGAGACGACGATAACAGGCCGAGTCGCAGAGAGTAACCAATGATCTCCAGACACAGTAGGCAGCGGCGGCACCGTGCAGACCCCTCCCGACAGGGACGGTGGGACGACACCGTTTCGAACTCGCGATCACAACCGGGCGACGACTCGAGGTTCCGATGACCGACGAGGGGTCGATCTCTCGAAGGCGCATCCTTCGGGCGATGAGCGTTGGTAGTGGCGTGGCAGTGGCCGGCTGTCTCGGCGGTGGTGGGGGCGGATCCTGTACCGATCTCAGTCTCGATCTCCGGACCGGGACGACGAACGGCACGCCCGATACGTTCGGGACGACCGACTCCGAGTGGCGCGTCGTCAGTTCACCCGACGGGACGACGGGACAGGCAGTGAGCGTCGAGCCGGTTGATCCGTGGGTCACGCTGCCGACCGCAAACTGGATCGATCCGTACGGCACCGGTGGGTGGCCGACCACTACGGACCCCCTCGGAGACTACGTCTACGAGATCGATTTCGAGGTCCCGGAGGACTGGAGCGACGAACAGTGTGAACTCCGGATCCACCAGTGGTCGGTCGACGACGACGCGACGATCGAACTCGAGGGACCGTCCGGAACGGTGACCCTCGCCCAGGACTCGGGTCACGCGACGCTGAAAGGGCCAGTGACCCAGCCGGTTAGCCCCGGTCAGTACACGCTGAGAGCCGAAGTGGCCAACGCCATGACGGTCACCGGGCTGTTGATCGACGCGGAGTTGGTCTGTACCTGTGACGACGAGCCGAGCGACGAGGCGTGTGATCTCTCGATAGCCAAAGAACACGTCGGAGACGGAAGCCCGGTTGCAGTCGGCGAGACGACCGAATTCGAGATCACGGTCTGTAACGACGGCGACGGTACGTGCCGGCCGGGCCCCGTCACAGTCGTCGACGACCTGCCCAACGGACTGTCGTCCGTCACCCATACCGGCAGCGGCTGGAACTGTACCGAAAGCGGCGGGGTCGTCACCTGCGAACACCCCAACACGAACGGCCTAGGCCCCGGGGACTGTCTGCCGACGCTCACGCTCGCCGTCGACGTCGTCGGCGGCGACGATATGGACGACCGGATCGTCAACTGTGCCACTGTCAAGCAGGGGGACGCGAGCGCGAGCAACAAGAGCGACTGTGCGACGGTCCCGATCGTGAGCGACGGAACTGGGGACGGCGCGTGCGATCTGGCGATCACCAAGACCCACGACGGAACGCACGTCACGCCGGGAGACACGACGACGTTCGAGATCAGCGTTTGCAACGACAGCGAGCACCGCTGTCGCGGATCGGTCTCGGTCGTCGATCCGCTCCCGAACGGTGTGAGCTTCGTCTCCGGAAGCGGGAGCGGCTGGACGACCGCGGACAACAACGGGGTCGTTACCGCTACCCATCAGAACAGCGCCAGTCTGGCACCCGGAGACTGCCTGCCGACGCTCTCCCTCGAGGTCGAAATCGGCTCGATGGACGAAACGGGCGATGCGATCGTCAACTGTGCGAGCATCGACGGCGACGATGCCGACCCCGACACCAACCGCAGTTGTACCACTGTCCCAGTTCGTCCCGCCAGCGACGGCTGTGACGGCCTCGAGATCGAAAAGCGGACAGGCGACCAATTCAGGTACGGACAGCAGGCGACATACGAGATCGACGTCTGTAATACCAGCAAGCGACACTGCGATGGCCGTATTACCGTGACTGACGACCTTCCGGGCGGAATTTCGTTCGTCTCCGCGTCCGGGAGCGGCTGGAGCGCCTCGGTGGCCGGCGGAACCGTCACTGCGGTCCACTCGAACGCCACCGGACTCGGACCGAGTGACTGTCTCCCGACGCTCACGCTAACCGTCGACGTCGCACCGGCAGCCCAGTTCCCCGGCGGCTCCGACGGTATCCGCAACTGTGCTCGGCTCTTCACCGACGGCACCGTCGTCGACGAGGGGTGTGTCTCTCACGTGATCACGAACGAGTAGGCACGGATTGTACTTCGTGCAACACTGGTTTCTCGGTCCCAAGACGGGATCGTTCCAGCATCCGGCGGCTATCGAACCGACTGTTCATCCCGCCGGAACGATCACAGTGCTCAGCGGCCAGTCGCGTTACTGTTGGGGAGGACGGAACGCTCGAACGGTATCCCGCTTGTCGGATCTGGCGGCGACCTCGACGAACCCCAGATCGGTGAACACGCGGTTCCAGTTGCGGTGATACAGGGGAAACTCGTCGTCGACGTATTTCACGTCGGGTTCGGCCGACTCCGAGTCGTCGCCCTCGTTCTCGATCGTGATGAGGAGATCGTCGGTGATCCGGGCCAGATCCTCGAGTACCCCCTCGGCCTCCGGGGGAAGGTGCTGGAGCGTCTCCACCGAGTAGACGACGTCGAAGTGACCGTCCGCGAACGGTTCGATGGCGGCTTCGATCGTGTCGTGATAGAACGTGCCGGTCGCGGCGAGGTCGGGATAGGTCTCCGCCATCACGTCGAACGCGTCGTCGTTGACATCGATACCGGCCAGGTTCTCGAACCCGTGTTCGAGCAGGTACGCGAGGTGGCGACCCGAACTACAGCCGACTTCGAGAATAGCGGCCTCTCGATCGACGAACCGCTCGAGGATACTGCGGACGGACTCGCTGCGATGGTCCGCCCCGTAGTCGGCGTAATACTCCGGCGAGTACACCCCGGACCGTTCTGCCCACTGTCGGTGGACCTCCTTAGAATTCACGTGTACTATCCCCGGCGCGCACCTAAAGTCTAGTCGACTCGTCCCGGTCATCGCCGACCGTTGTCGTGTGGTCGGCAGCCGACGGCGGATCGAATTGCTCGACGAACCGCCCGGCGAGTGCTATCGACGGCAGTCGGGATCGGCTCTGAGCGATGACGGACTCCCGAGATCGGCTGTGAGTGGAGCGCAGGGCCCCCTCTCGTCCGGACAGCGCACCGATGGTGGAACCGCCCACGAGAGGGCAGTCCAAGCCCGTCTCGCCGCTCGTCCAGTAGATACATGTCGTCTCTCCGAGAGGGACGACTATGCGGATCGATACCGCAGAACTACGAGAGGGTCTGGCCGAAACGCGACGATTCGCGCTCGCACACCATCTCCCGTCCGAACGCTATCGGTGCTATTCACCCGTTCTGTTGGGCCGTCGCGTTCATCTCTGTGCGAGATGCCTGGGAATCTATCCCGGACTCCTCGCGGGCTTCCTTTCGCAGTTCCTCGTGTTTCGAGAAGCGGATGCCCTTCTCGTCGTCGCGTTATTTCCACTCCCCGCTCTCATCGATTGGGCAGTCACGACGTTTCGTGATCGTCGGGGCTACAACGGCGTTCGGACCGTGACCGGTGCGTTACTCGGCTACGGCTACGGCCTTGGCCTCTCGTTGGTACTGTTCGAATCGAATCTGGCCGTTCTCGGAATCGGTAGCTGCTATGGAATTATAGCCGTCGTGTCGATATATTACGCGTGGTGACTGGATTGCAAACGATCAGTTACTTATGTCGAGTATACGAATCTATCACGAGATAAAAATATGAAGCACTGCATCAATTGCGGCGAGCAGATCGACGACGAAGCCGAGGTGTGCACCAACTGCGGGGTCAATCAGCAAACGTCTCTCGAGAGCGGGCACGAAGACCGAGGCGAAAACGAGAAGTATTGTATTAATTGCGGCGAGTTGATCAATAAGCAGGCGGAAGTGTGTCCGGACTGTGGCGTTCAACAACCCTCTCTCGGCGGTACCGACTCGGAGAAGGTCGCGGCCGGCGTTTTGGCGCTGTTGCTCGGCGGATTGGGCGCACACAAGTTCTATCAGGGCAACGTGAAACTCGGCGTCATATACTTGTGCTTCTTCTGGACCGGTATCCCCGCACTGCTCGGTCTGATCGAAGGGATTCTGATATTGGTCGCCGACGACGCCGAATACGAGGCGAAGTACGCCGACGGGAGCCTCCTCGGACGATAAGGCCGTCGACCGACGACGCCACCCGTAATATATTTTCTCTCGACGATCCCGAGCGATACCGGATCCGCCACGCTCGATTCGTCGGTTTCGGACCGGTAACCAGAGAACCTACCTGTCCCGCTCGAGGAATGTGCCCATCGAATGTCCACTGATCCGTCGCCCACGGGCCACGACTGGCGCGACCTCGTCCGCTATTATCTGTTGGATCACCGGACCCCGCTCGGGAAGGCGATCGACATCGTCCTGTTGGCGTTGAACCTCGTGTTCGTCGTCGTCTTCGTCGCGGAGACGTATCCGCTTCCCGCCGGCCTACAGGTCGTCCTCTGGCGGCTCGAGGTCGGTATCGCCGCCGTGTTTCTGGTGGAGTACGTGCTCCGACTGTACGGTGCCAGGGATCGCCTCGAGGAGGTCCGAAACCCCTACGCCGTGGTCGACTTGCTTGCGATCCTCCCGACGCTCCTCGTAGTGGTCCTGCCGGGAGTCGCGACGGTCGCCAACATCGGTTTTCTCCGTTCGGTCCGGGTCGTTCGCGTGCTTCGATTCTACCGGTTTACGCAGGACGCGGAGTTTTTCTTCGGGACGATCTCGGACGACGCGTTGCGGGCGCTGAAACTACTGTTGACGGTGCTGGTACTGCTGTTCGTCTCCGCGGGCCTGTTCTACAGCGTGGAACACGTTGTCAATCCCGATGTCCGAACGTTCGGCGACGCCTTCTACTACGTCGTCGTGGCGCTGTCGACCGTCGGGTTCGGGGATATCGTACCGGTGACGACTGCGGGACGGTGGGTCACGGTGGCGTCGATCCTGGCCGGGATCATCGTCATCCCCTGGCAGGCCAGCAAGATCGTCCGCGAGTGGACCGACAGGGAGAAAGTCGACATCACGTGCCCGAACTGCGGCCTGTCACACCACGACCCGGACGCCTCACACTGCAAGGCGTGTGGCCACGTCATCTATCAGGAACACGATTCGCGCAGCTAGATCGACCGTCGTAATCTCCTTGGCGAGACGGTTCTCGATCGGCAACTGTAGATCTCTCGAGTGGACTGACTGCCTCGAGACGCGACAGAGTACCGTTCCACCCGTCGACAGCGGGGCCGGCGGGGATCGGACCGCCGAATTCGACTCCCCAGTGCAGGCGTGGACCGCCACTGGCGGTTCACGAACGGGCCAGTATCGGTCTCGAGTACCGCCGTCGCCGGGGCAGCCCCGATAGTACGTCGACTGTCGATACTGCTGCGGGTGAACGACACCGTCCGGGCCCGATCAGGCGAGGAAAGCGGTAATCAGTGGCCAAAAACGCGGCTCATGAACGATCCTCGAGTTACCTTATATGGGCATTTCAGCGTCTGAAACGCGATTCTTCGGCACCGCTCGCATACCCGAACCTACAGTCGTCGATGGGGGAGTCGACGATCAACGAAAGCCCGATCGAAAAAATATGAGTTATCAGTGTGGAGTCGAGCGTATGCAATACAGAGCCACACGATCCAACAATGTCTGGTAAATACGACTTGGTAATCGTCGGCGGCGGTATCAGTGGCGCGTCCCTGTTGTACACGACCGCGAAGTTCACTGATATCGACTCGATCGCGCTGATCGAGAAGGAATCCGAGATCGCAGCGATCAACTCTCACCACACGAACAACTCCCAGACCCTCCACTTCGGGGACATCGAGACCAACTACACGCTCGAGAAAGCCGAAGAGGTCAAAGAGGGCGCGGAACTCCTCGCGGGATACCTGGAGAACTACGATCCCGACCGGGAGATGCACGCCAAGCGCAGCAAGATGGTGCTGGGCGTCGGCGAGGAAGAGGTCGACAAACTCGAGCAACGCTACGAGGACGAGGGCTTTGGCGACCTCTACCCGAAACTCCGCCCGATCGACCGCGAGGAGATCGGCGAGATCGAACCCAAGGTCGTCGAGGGGCGCGACCCCTCCAAGGATATGCTCGCGTTGCAGACGCCCGACGGCTACGTCGTCGACTACGGCGAGACGACGAAGTCGTTCGTCGAGGAGGCGGAAGCAGAGGCGGCCGTCGACGTCTTCACCGGGACGGAAGTCACGGACATCACGCCGACGCTCGATGGCTACACGATCGAAACGGACGCTGGACGCTTCGACTGCGACGCCACCGTCGTCGCCGCCGGCTCCCACAGCCTCCAGATGGCCAAGGAACTCGGCTACGGTCAGGACAAGGTCCTGCTCCCCATCGCGGGGAGCTTCTTCCTCGCGGACGATTTCCTGAACGGCAAGGTCTACACGCTCCAGATGAAGAAACTGCCTTTCGCCGCGGTCCACGGCGACGCGGACGTCCACGACGGCAGTATTACGCGGTTCGGACCGACCGCGAAACTCGTTCCGACGCTCGAGCGGGGTCGCATCTCCACTGTCGAGGACTTCCTCGACGTGTTCGGACTGAACGCGGCGGCGTTTTTGAGCTACGCCAACATCCTCTCGGACCGGATCCTCCTGCCGTACGTGCTCCGCAACCTCGTCTACGACCTCCCCGAGGTCGGCCGGAAACAGTTCCTGCCCCACGTCCAGAAGGTCGTCCCGAGCGCCGAACTCGAGGACATCGAACGCGCGAAAGGCTACGGCGGCGTCCGACCACAGATCGTCGACACCAAGAACAAGTCCCTGGACATGGGCGAGGCCAAGATCGTCGGCGACGACGTCATCTTCAACATCACGCCGTCGCCGGGTGCCTCGACGTGTCTCAAAAACGCGATGCGGGATACGCACACGCTGCTCGAGTTCCTCGACGGCGAGTACGAGTTCGACGAGGAGGCGTTCAGGTCGGAGACGATCGACAACTTCCCGCGTGCCGACGAGTCCGACGATCCGAAAGTGGTGACGCCCAGCGCTGACGACTGATTCGGTCACCCCTCCCAAGTGACTGGAGTCGTCGCCAGAACTGCTGTCCGGAGCGGAGACTGCGATTCTACCCGTCAGGTCGATTCGTCGTCCGAGTCCGCACGCATTCGATCGGCGTAGTCCCAGCTGTAGATCTCTCGAGGCTCGATTCGAATCCCCACCTCCTCACGATCGTCGGCGAGCAACCACTGTGCGAGCGACGAGTCCGCCCCGCCGAGGTAGCGTTCGACGAGCTCCCGCAGGACCGGCTTGCCGTCGGGAGCGATGTCGACGGTTCCGTTCCCTCTGATTCCCCGATAGGGAATACGGTTCGTCGAGATGTCGAAGGCGATCTCCGGATCGTGACGAAGGAACCGGACGATGTCCGCGTTCGCTCCCGTCGCACACTCGAGCGACCCGTTTCGGTAGCGATACCACAGCGTGACGACCCACAGCGATCCGTCGGGCCGGTGCGTGGCGATCCGGATCGGAATCGTCGCCTCCTGTAGAAAGGCCTCGACCTCGTCTTCAGTCCAAGCGCCACGGAAGTCGGTCATACTCGAGCCGTTCGCGTCGGAGTTTGAAAAAGTTCGACCCCAACGATGGGGTTCGTCGGTTGGTCGGTGGCCCCGTCTCGTACGTGAGCGAGCTATCGTCGGGACGCTATCGACTGGGCCCTCGGGACGCCGTTCCTCGCAGCCCGATCAGGTCGACCCCATCAACGAGGTGTTTACGTCCTCGGCTACGGAACGCGAGTGGGCCGACCGCGTCCGCGAGGCGAAACGCGAAGCCGATGCCGCGGGACGGGGCGGCTTCGCGGTCGCGGGGTGATGATCGACGCGCCGCCGATCGCACACACAGAGCGGATCCGGCCGAGGTTGCCGACGATATTTGAACGATTGTTTAGAATATAAGGTCGTTATTACAATCAATGTGATTGAGTCCCCCGTTCCATGGTAGACATTCGCTACGTTTATCCATCGGTCGGGGAAACTAGCCGCGTATGAGCGAGGATACCAATCCGTTCGAGAGCCTGCAATCGCAGATCGACGACGCTGCAGCGTACCTCGATGTCGGCGACGACGTCATCGAGCGACTCAAACACCCCGAGCGAGTTCTCGAGACCAACCTCACGATCGAACGCGACGACGGCGACCTCGAGCGATTCAAAGCGTTTCGGTCGCAGTTCAACGGCGACCGCGGGCCGTACAAGGGCGGCATTCGCTACCACCCGCAAGTCTCCCGCGACGAAGTCAAAGCGCTGTCGGGCTGGATGACCTACAAGACCGCGATCGTCGACATCCCACTCGGCGGCGGCAAGGGCGGCATCGTCATCGATCCCGACGACTACTCCGAGAGCGAACTCGAGCGTCTCACCCGGTCGTTCGCGAAGGAACTCCGGCCCATGATCGGCGAGGACCGCGACGTGCCCGCACCCGACGTGAACACCGGCCAGCGGGAGATGAACTGGATCAAAGACACCTACGAAACCCTCGAGAACACGACCGAGCCGGGGGTCATCACGGGCAAGGCCCTCGACTCCGGCGGGAGCGAGGGGCGCGTCGAAGCGACCGGCCGTTCGACGGTCCTCGCGGCACGCGAGGCCTTCGACTACCTCGACAAGGACCTCGAGGGCGCGACCGTCGCCGTGCAGGGCTACGGGAACGCCGGCTGGATCGCCGCCAAACTGATCGACGAGATGGGGGCGACCGTCGTCGCCGCCAGCGACTCGAGTGGCGGCATCTACAACCCCGACGGCTTCGACCCGGTTGCGGCGAAAGACCACAAAAACGAGACCGGGAGCGTCGTCGGTTTCGAGGGAAGCGAGGAAACGGTCACGAACGCGGACGTGCTCACCCTCGACGTCGACCTGCTGATTCCCGCCGCCCTCGAGAACGCGATCGACGCCGACCTCGCCGAGGAGGTCGAAGCGGACGTGATTTCGGAGGCCGCGAACGGGCCACTGACCCCGAACGCCGACGCCGTGCTCGAGGACAAGGACGTCTTCGTCATCCCGGACATCCTCGCGAACGCCGGCGGCGTCACCGTCTCCTACTTCGAGTGGGTGCAAAACCGCCAGCGATTCTCCTGGTCGGAAGAACGCGTCAACGAGGAACTCGAGGGCGTCATCGTCGACGCCTTCGACGCGCTGGTCGACACCTACGAGGAACACGACCTCGAGAACCCCCGAACCGCGGCCTACGTCGTCGCGATTCAGCGGGTCGCCGACGCCTTCGAGGAAGCCGGAAGCTGGCCCTGACGGATCGTCGTCACGAATCGTCGCTCTCACGTCAACCGACGCACTCTTTCGGATTGACAGACGTTCGGTGTTCCAACAAGCACTTACCATCCGGACCGTCATCTGCACGGAAATGAAACGACGAAGCGTTCTCGCGGGAGCCGGCGTCGGTACGATCGCGAGCCTCTCGGGGTGTCTGGGCCTGCTCGGGATGGACGAACACGAGTCCTCGCCGGCAGGCGTCGAGGGGGGCGCTCGCGAGGAGACCGGGTACGAACAGGTCGCGATCGAGGAACTCCCCGTCGACCGGGACGTCGGCGTCGGTCCAGTAAGCGAGACCGTCTCCGTCGTGAACTACATGACGACCCACGAGAAGGCAGTGGATATCGCTCCCCTGGAGCAACGCCAACGCGCGGCCGCCTTCAACGTCGTGACGTCGCCACAGGTCTCCGTTCTCGGACAGGAACTCAACCCCCTAGAGGAGATGTCAACCGGAGAACTCGTCGATCTCGTCAGGAACAACTACGACGGCATCGAGAACATTTCCCGCGACGAGGACGCCGAGATCACGGTCCTCGGGCAATCGACGACCCGAACACGGTTTACGGCCGACGCCGAGTTCGATGGACACAGCATGGACGTCGACGTTCACGTGACCGAAGCGGTCGACGCCGACGACGATCTGCTCGTGACCATCGGTGTCTACCCCCAGCAGCTCCGACCCCAGGAGGAAGCCGACATCGTCTCGCTGGTCGAAGCCGCGACCACCGGCGTCGACGAGGCGGCCTCAACCGACGGGTCCGGCTCCGACGGGAGCGAGACGGAGAGCGGCGACGCCGAAACCGACAGCGACGACGAGAGCGGGGCCAACGAAACCGGCGACGACGGAATCCTCGGTTGAGTCCGTTCGCCGGTTCGCGTCGGGAGCCTCGGCGAGCGACCGCCCTCAGAGGCCGAGTTCCCGGCCGATGACGAGGTGCTGGATTTCGCTCGTCCCTTCGCCGATCTCCATGAGTTTCGCGTCGCGGTAGAACCGCTGGGGGGCGAAATCGGTCGTGTAGCCGTAGCCACCCAGAACCTGGACGGCGTCCTCGGCGACCTCGCGGGCGGCCTCGCTGGCGTCCAGTTTCGCGAGGGCGGATTCCCTGGTGACCGGCTCGTGCCGGTCGTACGTTCGGGCGGCCCTGTGGGTGAGGAGGCGCGCCCGCTCGGTCTTGCGGTGCATGTCGACGATCGTGTCCCGGATCGCATCGAATTCACAGATCGGCTGGCCGAACTGCTCGCGTTCTTTGCTGTAGTCTTTCGCGTGTTCGTAGGCACCCTGTGCGAGTCCGGTCGAGAGCGCGGCGATCGAGATCCGGCCGCCGTCGAGGGTCTTTTTCGTCTGCTCCCAGCCCTCTCCTTCCCCACCCAGCAGGCGGTCCTCGGGGAGGCGTACGTTCTCGAGCGTGATTTCGCAGGTCGGCGAGGCGTTGAGTCCCATCTTGTCCCAAACGGTGGTCACCTCGAAGCCGTCGTCCTCGCGTGGATCCACGATGAACGTCGAGATGCCGTCGTAGCCCGCGTCGGGGTCCGTAACCGCCTTCACGAGGATCGATCCCGCCTCGGAGGCGTTCGTGATGAACTGCTTGGTGCCGTTTACCACCCACTCGTCGCCCTCCCTTCGAGCGCGGGTGTCCATGTCCGAGGCGTCCGAACCGCTGTCGGGTTCGGTCAGCGCCCACCCGCCGACGTACTCGCCCTCGGCGAGGGGTCGGAGCCAGCGGCGCTTCTGGGCGTCCGTACCGAACAGTTCGATCGGTTTCGACGCGAGCGACGTATGTGCGACGTAAGAGAGACCGATCGCGCCCGAGACGCGGCCGAGCTCCTCGGCGACCAGCGCGTACATCAGCGTATCGCCGCCGAGACCGCCGTACTCCTCGTCGATCGGGACACCCATCATGTCGAGTTCGGCGAGTTGCTCGAATATCTCCGCGGGGAACCGGTGGTCGTCCTCGATCTCCTGGGCGATCGGCTCGATCTCCCGCTCGCAGAAGTCCCTGACGGTCTCCCGGATCATCCGGTGTTCGTCGGGCAGGTCGAACTCCATACGTGGTCCTTGTTAGCGCTCGAGATAAGCGCACCGACGGACCGCTCTCGAGGCCCTATCGCCAGTCGTCCTCGTCGCTGTCGCCCCCTTGATTTCGATCCCCCGGCTCGTCGTCCCATCGATCATCGTCTCGGTCGTCCCTCCCGTTCGATCGATCCGAGTCGGGACCATCGTCGGGGTCGAACCCGCTGGAGCCGTTTTCGTCCCCGCGACCAGTTCGGTCGATGGGGCCACCGCCGCCATCACGGACCGCCTCGCGTCGGTCGGGAATGAGATCGAAGTCGCCCTCCGTATCGCCGAGGACCAACAGCGCGTAATAGCGGAAGTACGTCGTGATCGGAACGGCGAGTAGCAACGCCAGAACCGTAAACAAGAGCAGACCGACGATGGCGACGAGGATCGCCAGAATCGCGCCCACGGTATCGAGCGTGACGACCAACAGGAAAACGACGATCCCGAACGGAATCGCCAGTATCAGCCCGCCGAACGCGATGACGAACGACGCCGCGATTCCGACGACGAACTGGAGGATCCAGACTAGCAAGAGATACACGACGTACTCGGCCCAGTTCGCTTTTATCGTCGTCCAGAACCGGCTCCAGGAGTCGAGGACGCCACGATCCTCGAGCAGCATGACCGGCGTGACGAAGTCGGTGGTAAATCGCATGACGATGGCATAGACCAGCCCCAGCGCGAGCGCGTACAACAGATAGGGGACCAAGAGCACGATCGTCGCCCCACCGAATCCCGCGTCCATCGACAGGAACAGCAACACGGCCGGGGCGATAGCGAAGAGGCCGACCACCACTCGCAGCCCCAATCGGAACGCGAACAACCACAGCCCCTTCCCCAGGTTCGCCGAGAAGTACCGCCGCACGTGGACCTCGGACGATCGAAGCGACTCGAGGAAGACGAACTCCATGACCGCAGCGATGGCCTCGTAGACGAGCCAGAGCACCAGCACGATCGCGAGAATCACCAGGACCCAGAACAGTACCTCTTCGGTGAGAACCTCCTCGGTCGGTTGCTCACCGTCGACCGTCGGACCCTCGGGTCCCGTGTCGGTGTTCCCACCGGGAAACCCCGGCGCACCGAATCCCAGCGAACTGACGAAAAAGACGACGAGCGCGAGCCTGAGCCAGGTGCCCCGCCGAACCGGCGTCAGTCGATTTCGGGTAACGTCTATCGCATCGCTGATGTCGTCGATGGCGTCCATACTGCTCGACAGTTCTATCCCATCGGTGAAAATGATGGTGTTTTGACGAACCCCCGACTGGGGAACCGAGGTCGGTCGGCTCCGTAGCGATCACGCCCCGACTGAAACCCTGGGCGGACACCTTCTCCCAGCAACACTTCGTGGAACATTTAACGCCGACCCGCGACAGGTTCGGTATGGACATCCGCCGGCTCGCACGAGGGACCGTCGAGTGGAGCCGTATCGAGCGTGTGGTCCGCACGCTGGCGGATCGCTACGACCGCGAGTGCGTCCGCGTCGAGTTCCTCGAGGCCGACAACTGGCTCTCGACGCCGTGTGTGATCGACGACGAGTGGTTCGTCAAGATCGTCTCCCGACAGAACGCCCTGGTCCACGCGGTGTTGACGACCGGCCGGAACGTCGGCGCGTTCTCCTCGGGTACCGAGGGCTTTTTCGATCGGTTCGACACGCCCCGCGAGATGGTCGAACACGAGTACGAGGCGACCGAACGCATGCAGGAGATCGGCCTCAACGCGCCACGGCCGATCGACGCCTTCGAGGTCAACGGACTCGGCGTGCTCGTCCTCGAGTACCTCCCGGAGTTTCGATCGCTCGACGACGTGCCCGACGACGTCGTCGTCCAGCGCGCCCCGGAGTTGTTCGCCATGCTCGCGACGCTCCACGAACACGGGCTGGCCCACGGCGACCTGCGGGCGGAGAACATCCTGCTCTGTAACGACGAGTTCTACTTCATCGACGCGACCAGCGTCCACGACGACCGGGTCGACGAAACGACCGCGTACGACCTGGCCTGTGCCCTCGCCGTCCTCGAGCCCCGGATCGGGCCACGGGAGGCCGTCGACGCGGCCGCGACGGCCTACAACCCTTCACACTTGCTCTCGGCGCGGGAGTTCCTCGATTTCGTCCGGCTCCGCCCCGACCACGAGTTCGACTCGACGACGCTTCGCAGCGAACTCGAGAAGGTGGCCGACCTGAGCGGGGAGTAAGTGAGCCGACCGCGACGGACGGGCGGGCCGGCGAGGGGACGGAACCGACGCCGGAGGATACGACGAAGGCAGGCGCGGAGCGCCACGGGGACCGCTGAGACGGTTTGGTGTCCCGACTTCCCGGTGGGACCGCAGGGTGGTTCCGGTCCCACCGGCACTGACGGACAGGAGACCGTATGACACACGCCACCCTACAGGCCGAGGATGACGACCGTTCGGCTCGCGGGCGGTCAGGGTTCGCCACCTTTCCTGCCGATTGGAACGGCGGTCGCGACGCGTCGGCTGGGAGACTGGAACCCTTGGGTCGTCGACCGATCAGCGGTCCGCGACGACCGGAGGAAGCGTGTGCCGTTCGCCCTCGAGTCCCGCGTTAGGCCTCGAAGAGGTCGTCGACCGCGCGTCGCGCCGCGAGTGCAGCGTCGTCGGCGACCCGTTCGGGGTCGGCGTCGTCCTCCTCGGGCGCGTTGAGGTAGACGTCGACCTCGAGGACGCCGTCCTCGAAGACGACGGTGACGTCGTAATCGCGGACGGCGGACTGCTTGTACTGTGAAAAAATAACGTCTTCAGCAGCGTCGGCGGCCGTCCGAACGACGGTCTCGTCCGACGGCTCGTCGGTCGACATTTATGCGCCGCCAGCGCCCGGGCCGCCTGGGCCGGCCGGGCCGCCGCCCATGCCGCCGCCGAGGAGGTCCTCGAGCTCGTCCTGCAGGCTCTCGAACTGGTCCTGAACGCGATCTTCCTGTTTCTCGAGGGTCTCGAGGCGGATCTCGAGGGAGTCGACCTTGTCCTCGAGGTCCTCCTCGGCCTGGTCGTAGTCGGTCTCGACGAGGAGTTCGCCGACGTTCCGGTACATGGTCGTTCCCTCGTCGATGTTCTCGAGTTCGTCGAGGGCGTTCTGGGCCTCGGTGAGACTCGATTCTGCTTCCTGTTTCTGGACGGCGACTTCCTGTGCCGTCTCCTGGAGGTCCTGTAGCTGCTCGATTTTCTCCTGTGCTTCCGGCGGCAGGTTTCCTTGCATATCTCGACCGTCGCCCTCCGGACTGATAAAGCCAAGCTTTGTCTTCCGCCCCGGCGGTCGGACTCCTATCGCGTCAGTCCGTCGTGACCGCCTCGTCACTGGCCGTCGGCGTCACCGCGCTGTCGGTTCGGATCACGAGGTATCCGCCACCGAGGAAGAGCACTCCCCAGAGCAAGAAGAGCACGTCCCAGAGGACGATCGGTCCCGGGCCGGCAGGCCAGACGTGGTGAATCCTGAGCAGCTGATGGTTCACCAGTCCTTCGACCAGGTTGAAGACGCCCCACCCCATGATCACTGCACCCAGCAACGTCCGACCGGAGTTCGGAACCGGGTGGAACCGCCACGCTCGAGAGAGCAACACGACGCCGATGATCGTAAACAGGTACGTCGCGAGGTGAAAGAGCCCGTCGGCCACCACGTTGAGTTCGAGGTCGGTCGCGACGCTCGCCGCCGGATGGGACGAGAGCATGTGATGGAGCTGCAGGATCTGGTGAAAGACGATTCCGTCGAAGAAGCCGCCGAGACCGACGCCGAGTGCGAGGCCGGCGATCACCAGCGGCTTCGCGTCCCGTCGCAGTCCGAGCCACGGTCCGTCCCGTTCGGCCATACGGCGGATTCGGCGACGACGACGAAGACCGCGTTGCCTGCCGGTACAGGGCTGGCTCGAGCCACTCGCTACTGGGAATCGAGAATACCGACACCCACGTCGGCGGTCCGCTCCGCGACGTCGACCAGCGAAAACCAGGTGTTCAGCGCCGCTCGCAGCGCGATCACGTCGTCGGCGTCGATCTCGACGACCACACGTGTGCCCTCCCGCTCGAGAGTCGTTTGCGAGCGCTCGTCGTCGATTTCGCCGATTTCGCGGGCGACGCTCGCGGCGACGAGTCGGGCACGTGACGCGGTCTCGTAGTCGAACTCGAGGGTCGCGTCGTGAGAAGCCACGCTGGTTACTGGACGTCGACTTCCTTCACGTCGCGGCTGCGTTCTTTCAGGAGTACGCGGTGACCACAGTAGGGACAGCGGACGCCACCGTACTCGTCGAGCTGGACGTCGCGTTTACAGCGAGAACATTTGTAACTCATACTGGGTATCGGAACGCGTTATTCGTCGTCCTCTGAGAGGGCAGCGCGGATCGAGCGCTGGACGGTGCGGCCCGCGGGGGTTTCCGGACGGTACGCGCCGCCGGTAAAGACTTCGCCGGTCTCCTCGTTCTTCCAGATGCCGGTCCCGACGCGTGTCACGTCGTCGCCGTCGACCTCGGCGTTCTGCATGTCGTCTTCGATCTCGCTGACGCGACGTCGTGCGACGCGGCCGTAGCGAGCACCGAAACGGCCTGCGCTACCGACCTGTCCTTTCTTGGCCATAGTACTCCCCTCTATCGGCAGCGGATTCTTAAACCTGTTGAGTCACGGCAGTCTCCCAGCCGGTCGCCCATCGGTCACGACCCGCCGATCCGTGCGGCGACCGGCCACGCGAGTAGTTCCACGAAGACGAGGGCGAGCGCGGCGAGGTATCCAGCGATCGCAAGCGGTGCGGCGAGCAGTCCCGTCCCAAAACCCGTCACCCCGATCAGCGTCCGAACGAGGAGACCGCTGACCGCCAACAGCGGGATCAGCGTCAGGACGGCGTCCGGTCGATCGAGCATGGCTAATTATATCTAATTACAGCCGGCCCGTTAAGCCCGGGACAACCAGCAGGAACTGACACTTCCATCGGGCCGACACAATATTTGCCTCGAGAATCCCCCGACCGCGAAACCGTCACCGATACCGGACCTCACTGAAATTCCGCGTCCGCGAGCACGTCGTTGAGATCCTCGCGGATCCGTTCGCCCATCTCCCGGTCGCGGGCGGTCGTCACGACGCGGTTTTCCTGGACGCTCGAGCCATCTCGGAGGAGCATGCGCACGTTGCCGCCGTCGTCAGCGCGGGTCACCTTCGCGCGCATTCCCGATTGGGATCCCTTCCCGCCGGCGTCGATGGGGCCCGGAATCACCTTCTTGACGTGGGGGTGGTCCGCGACGGCGTGGATGGCCCGCATCCCCGTTCGGCCGCCGATGAGCGTCGAGTGACTGCCGCTGATCTTCTCGGACGGCGGCGTCTCGACGACGTCGAGCGCGCGATTCCCGCGGCGCTCGAGGACCGCCATCACGGGATCGTCGTCGTCGACGCGATAGAACGGGTAATGGACGTCTTTCCGAACCGCGCGAATCACGTCTCGCGTCCCGCCGGCGTAGACCTCTTCGGGCCGCTTGCGCCGGATCTCGTCGCCGATCAGGCCCGCGAAGTTCCGGAGTTCGATCGGCTCGTTCTCGCCGTCCTCCGGGGTCGTCGTGATCGTCGTCCGACCGAGAACCTGCTCGTCGGCATCAGCGCTGGGGTCGTCGGGTTCGCCGGCGAGCATCGTGATGGTCGCCCTGTCGCGTGCCGCCTCGAGGACGATCGCCTCGGTGTTTTCCTCCCGGCAGACCAGACAGAAGTCCCCGGGTTTCTCGAGGGGCGATGCGCAGTGACGACACTCCATACCCGTTCTTGTCGGGACGGATGTAAAACAGGCCTGTTTTCGACCGGACCAGATAGTCGAGACCGTTCGGCTGTCGGATCTCCCGAAATTCGATCTGACGGTCGACTCGATACGGGGTCCGGAGTAGCCGCTCCCGGCGGCACTCGGTCCGTCGGTTCCGGCGTTTCCGTCCGCGTCACAGAATGTCGCCGAGAATCCGACGAACCGGCTCCGTGTCGACGACGTCGTAGGGGACCCTGAGCGGGGAAATCGACACCGCCTCCTCGAGGAGGGCGTGCCGATCGGTGTCCTCGTCGTCGGGAATGTCCCGGTTCGCCATCTGCTGCCAGAGCCGGTTGGTCAACTCGAACCCGCCGTTCTCGAACGCGGCGTCCATCTCGTAGACCTCCGTCGGGCGCGTGATCGCGACGCCGTTTGGCTCGCAGTCCGGCCGCGGGACGTTCACGTTCAGGTAGTCGACGCGGTCGAACAGACCGGTCCCGGCCGCCCCACCGACGAGCGCGGCGGCGATCTCGCCCGCTCGCTCGAAGTCCGTCGGCTCGAGGTCCGCGTCGTAGCCCAGCGTATCCATCGAGACGGCGATCGACGGCGTCCCGAGGAAGGCCGCCTCCATGGCGGCGCTGACGGTTCCCGATCGGGAGAAGACGTAGGCACCGAGGTTCGCACCCGAGTTACAGCCCGAGACGACGATATCGGGTGTGGGCTCGAGGGCCTTGGCCCCGACGATGGCACAGTCACAGGGCGTGCCATCGATCGCGTAGCCGAGTTCGTGGTCGGTGTGGGGGACCGCCGCGGTGAACGAGTCCGCTGCCAGGTCCAGCGAGAGGTCGTCGTCGGTCGACGACCGCGTCCGACCATAAGAGAGCGACCGACCCACCGCGCTGCGGTTTCGGTCGGGCGCGACGACCGTGACCGTCCCGACCGCCGAGAGCGCGTCGTGCAGCGCCCGGATACCGGGCGCGTCGATCCCATCGTCGTTCGTCAGGAGAATGTGGGGGTCCGAGTCCAGTTCCATTGCCTAGTCGTTCGATAGCGGGCGAGCTACGTATGGGTTCGGTTCCGTGGGGTCCGGGACGAGGGGGTGTCGGCTGCGTCGGCGAATTTCGTCCCACAGGCCGAACAGTACCGTGCCCCCTCGGAGACCACCGCATCACAGTCGGGACGGACGACGCCCTCGGTTCGGTCGGGACCGGTCTCGAGGTCGTCGCCACAGGCCGGACAGTACGCGGCCGACGACGGAACGGCCGCGCCACACGACGGACTGCCGTCGGGTCGTCCCGGAGAACGCGACACTCGGATTTCGAGACGTATAGTAGCCACTGAAAGTCAATGCACACCTGACCGCATGATGGCGTTGCGGTCAGTGTGTCAATCGTTTCAGTGGCTACTATAGTTGTACGCACCCCAGGCGACGTTGCCCAGCCCCATCGAGAACCGGACGGTGGGGACGGCGACCTGGACGTGTGAGAGTACCGACCCGAGCTTGCGATCGACCAGTACGACCCGATCCGGCGTCTCCTCCTCGATCGTCCACCCCTGGACCACGAGGTCGTCGATCTCCCGCTGCAGGTGTTTGCTGTGAATACGTGTGAGAGGACGCGAACGGCCAAAAGGCTGTCAGCGAACTCGGGTGACCGCCATCGCCCTTATCTATATGCTCGTCATCTGTTCAGGGACTATGATCGGATTCGGGGAGGCGGGCCTCGCAGTTGGGGTGATCGCGCAGGCTGCCCCTGGCGTGGACATCGATATCGGCACGACCGGCGGACTCCTCGGGGGCGCGATCGGGGCCTTTCTGACCACGCTGGTCGTCGGCGCGATCCTGGTCGCCGTCGGTCCCGAGTATACCGAGCGGATGATGGGCGACGTTCTCGAGGAGCCGATCGGCTCGTTCCTCTACGGGATCGCGTCGCTGCTCGGGATCGGCCTGCTGATACTGCTCCTTCTCGTCACGATCGTCGGGATCGTCGTGGCGATTCCGCTGTTCCTGCTGGCGTATCTCGTCTGGGCGATCGGCGGCGCGATCGCGTATCTCGCCGTCGCCGATCGACTCGTCGGGCGCAACGACGAGTGGCTCACGCAACTGCTGGTCGCCGCGGCGATAAGCGGCGCGCTCGCAGTCACGGGCGTCGGCGGCGTTCTCGCGATCTGTATCGGTGCCGCCGGCTTCGGTGCCGTTCTTCGAGACGTACTCGAGTGAGAGCGTGGGGTCACTGCAGGAGCGCCGATACCCGGTCGATCACCGGGCTGTGCGAGACGCCCATCGCGCGGTACATCCGCCCTTGCACGAGAATCGAGACGAGCATCCCGCAGGCGAGAATCGTCGGATACCACGTCGTCGGGATGCCGTTCCAGTGGACCCACGACGCGCTGGCGATACCGCAGACGGTGAACGCGATCGAACTGACGAGGTGCAGCCTCGAGAGCAGCGGTTCGCTCGCTCGTTGTGCGGTGGTGTAGATGCGCTGTTCGGCCAGCCCCAGCACCCCCTGAACGACGTACAGAGCGGACAGAACCAACGAGAACTGTTCGAACATACGGGTTGGCTATTCGTGACAGTCGTATAACTATTTTGCCGCTTGCTTCCCAGCAGTCCCGCCGAGGGCCGAGCGGGCCGTCGGCGTCACCACGGCAGATAGCGCCGAACCCGAGCCACCAGCGACGGCTCGTGACGGACGCGGAGCGTGGTTCCCGCGGCGTCGAACACCGCCTCGGTCGCGGGGATCCGCTCGCCGTCCGGAAGGAGAACGGACTGCTCACCGGCCGGAACCGTTCCGCCGCTGCTCGCACGGAACAGCGACCGCGAGCGTCCCGTCGGCTCCGGGACGGGCTCGCTGTACTCGATTTCGTACACCGTCGCTCCATCGACGGTCGTCTTCTGCCAGTCGACGATCTCGCGGGTCTCATCCGTCCCGATCATTCCGATCAACTGGTGGGTGTGACGACACTCGACGTATTAGTTCTCCGGTGAATCGATCTCAGCCGAGGTCGATGGGATCCACCTTCAGATACTCGCGCGAGACGACCGTCGCGTACGACCCCTTCGGCAGCGCGAACGCGAGCGTCAGCGGCTCCGTCTCGAGGCGCAGATCCGTCCGCAAGAGCATCGCGCGCCGGGCCCCCGTCGAGCCGAACTCGCCGGGCAGATCGAAGTCCGCCGGCTCGAGGCCCAGTTCGTCGAGGACGGCGCGTTCGATCTCGCCCTGTTCGCCGTCGGCCAGTTCCGTTTCGGTGCCGACCAGCGGCGCGGTGACGAACGCCCGGCCGCGCTCGCAGTGGCGGGTCACCGAGTCGACCCGGCGCTCGTCGACGCGCTGGAGCCGGTCGGTGTCGGGGAGTTCGAGCCCGTCGGGCGCGTCGGTATCGGCAAAACAGACGACATCGCCGGCGACGGGGCGATCGAACGGGAGCCCGCGCTCGAGCCGTTCGGAGAGCATCAGGTTGAACGCGTAGGACTGTGCCGCGTGGACGAACAACCGCTGGAGATTCGAGGGGACCCGCTCGAGGGCCTCCCGAAAGGCCTCGGGGCCTGGCTCGCCGTCGTGTTCCGCGAGGGCGTGGATCATCGAGCGCTCGTAGCGGAGCCGACGTGGCACTCGCTCGAGGGCTTCCTGCCAGTCGCGGGTCTCCTCGACGAAGGCCCGGGCCTCCTGCGTGGATTCGGGTTCGGCTTCGGTGGGGTTCCCGAGGTAGGCCATCACTGCGCCCTCCCAGTCGTCGCGGGCGATCGCGAGGCCCACTTCGTGGGTGACCGGCCGACGGCTGCCGAAGCGCTGCTGGCCGAAGAAGTTCGGAACGCCGATCGAGACGGCCGAGTCGTCGGCGTCGACGCCATCGCCGTCGGTCTCGAGCCCGCCGAAGTTGCACAGTTCGTCGGTGATCGCCCCAGCGTTGTCGGGGCGCTCGGGATCGGTGACCACCAGTTCGAACGCGTTACCCGCGAGGTCGCCGAACTCGAGGTTTCGGCCGGCCTTGCCCAGTACTTCGATCTCGACGTCGTCGATCTCGGGCAGGTCCTCGGGATCGGCCCCGTAGACAGAGAACAGTTGCGTCGTCACGGCGTACTTGTCCTTCGTCCCGGCCCAGTTGACCCGCTCGCGAGAGATGCCGAGCGCGTCCGAGAGCCGCGAGGCGAAATCGTTGGTATCCCACCCTCGCAGCGTCGCTCGAAAGACGAGGTGGGGGTAGGCGTCCGTCGGCGCGTCGACGGGTTCGGTGTCGAAGCGCTCGAGTTCGCGGACCCGGAAATCGGCGTCGTCCTCGCGGAGACGGCCGCCGACGCCGTCGGTGTCGCTGACGTAGTACTCCATCCCGACAGCCTGCTCGGTGGGGTGGCCTGGGCGCATACTGATTGGCGACGATTCGAGTGCCGCGCGTAAATCGGTTCGTTCTCGCAGGCGGTCGATCGCGGCGTTACCCGTGAGCCGCGGTCAGTCCGTCTGTGGGATCGACCGCGCACCGAGGGCGAACGCGAGGACTGCGAGGACAGCGAGAATCGCGAGATTCGCGATCGCGGGATCGACGCCGGCGACTGCGGCCGTCTCCGCACCCGAATACGTCGCGGCTCGTACGCCGCGTGCGAAGTACGTCAGCGGCGAGAGGTTCACGAGCGGCTCGAACCAGCCCGGTAGCTGGGACAGCGGGACGAACGTCTCCGAGAGGAACAGGAGGGGAAGACCGATCCCGTTGCTGGCGGCGACCGCACCGTCCTGTGAATCGGTGTAGCTGCCGAGCATCGCCCCGACGCCACAGAAGCAAACGACGCCGACGAGGACGTAGGGGACCAACAGCGGCGAGAAGACGATCGACGCACCGGTCAGCACGATAACTAGTCCGAGGATGAGCAGGCTCGCCAGTCCGATGATCGCCGCGTTGACGACGGTCTGGGCGAGCAGCCACTCTCCCCGACCGAGCGGCGTCGTCGCGAGCTTCTCGAAGCGGCTCCCCTCGCGGTGTCGCGCGACCTCGCTGCCCATCCGCGAGAGGGGCGTAAAGAGGACGACGACGGCGAGATAGCCAGGCACGTAGAACGCCGGGGGTTCGGTGAACAGCCCGCCACCCGTGGGATCGGTGCGGATCAGCGCCCCGAAGATGACGATCAGGATCACGGGGAAGAAGAACGTAAAGAAAACCGCCGTCCGCCGGCGGACGAACGACCGCCAGCCGGCACTCGTCTCGGACCGGACGCGTCCCATCCGGCTCACGCCGTCTCACCCGCCCGTGCGAGATCCGACTCCCCTGCTCCACCGTCGTCGCTCTCGAGGCGATCCGTCCGCGCCTGCTCGGTCGCGTCGGCCAGTTCGAGATAGACGTCCTCGAGGTCGGGTTCGGCCCACGAAAGCTGGGTGTACTCGACGTCGCGTGCCTCGAGGTAGTCGACCACCGTCCCGATCGCTGCGGGCTCGATGTCGCGGACGACGATCGCGCCGTCCGTGCTTCGGCGTCGACCGCGCTCCGGGCGGTCGACCGGATACTCGAGGTCGGCGAAGGCCGCCGGATCGGCCGCGGTTTCGACGGTCAGCCGGCTCGAGCCGCCGTGGTCGCGGACCAGGCGTTCGGGGGGACCCTGTGCGACGAGCGAGCCGTCGGCCAGCAGGCCGACACGGTCGGCGAGGCGCTCGGCCTCGGCCATGTCGTGTGTCGTGAGCACGACGGTCGTTCCGCCGGCCGCGAGGTCCTCGATCAGCCGCCAGACGGTCCGGCGGCCGGCGGGGTCGATGCCGGTCGTCGGCTCGTCGAGGAAGAGCAGATCGGGGTCGTTGACCAGCGCGGAGCCGACGCAGACCCGTCGTTGCTGCCCGCCCGAGAGGTCTTCGTACCAGGTGTCGCCGGCGTCGACGAGGCCGACGTCGGCGAGGACGGCGTCTGGATCGCGCGGGTCGTCGTACAGCCCCGCGTAGTAGGACAGGAGTTCGCGAGCGCTGAGTCGCCCCGGCGGCGAGAACTCCTGTGGCAACACGCCAAGGCGGTCGCGGTCGACGGCCGTCGGCGAGTCGTCGAGGATCCGGGCCGTCCCGCTATCGGGGTCGGTCGTCCCCGTCAGCGCGCGGACGAGCGTCGTCTTGCCGGCCCCGTTCGGGCCGATCAGGCCGAAGACTTCGCCGCCCTGGACCGACAGCGAGGCCCCGGACAGGGCGACGGTCTCGCCGTAGGCCTTCTCGAGGTCCGTCGCTTCGACTACGGCTTCCATACGGGTCGGTTCCGGCGCGGCGTGGGTAAGGGGTTCGGTTCGGGGTTCACGTGGAGTCGTGGATCGCGCCGCCGCTGAAAGTGGCTTCAGCACGTCCGACGGAAAGAGAGCGTCCTGCTACCGTGGCAACGCGGAGTAACCACGCCCTCCCCAACCGATTCGCTCGCTCCGGAGTCGCTCGCTCATCCCTCGCACGATGTCGAACTGTCCCTCACTTCCGTTCGGCACAGTTCAGCGCGCGCCACCGCAGGTCAGATACTCGAGGCGCAATAACTGGCGTCGAGATCGCGTCACCGGACACGGCCGCGCTCGCTCTTGCCCTCGCAGGTGCAACCGTTACCCGACGGTCCGTGGTAGCTGGCGGAGAATGACCCAACTCGGGTACACCCTCTCGAGCGAGGAGCACGGGCCGACGGAACTGGTCGACATCGCCCGTCGCGCCGAGACGGCCGGTTTCGATTTCCTCTCGATCTCGGATCACTTCCATCCGTGGGTGTCCGCCCAGGGGGAGTCACCGTTCGTCTGGTCGACGCTCGGCGGCATCGCGACGGTGACCGACGACATCGAGGTCGGCGTCGGCGTCACCTGCCCGACGGTCCGGATCCATCCGGTCAACGTCGCCCACGCGGTCGCCACCGTCGACGAGATGCTCGGCGATCGCTTCACCTTCGGCGTCGGTACCGGTGAGAACCTCAACGAACACGTCACCGGCGAGCGCTGGCCCGAACACGACGTGCGCCTCGAGATGGTAGACGAAGCGATAGACGTCATGCGCTCGCTGTGGACCGGCGAGACGACGAGCCACCACGGCGAGTACTACACGGTCGAGAACGCGCGGCTCTACACCTGTCCCGACGAGCAGCCGACGACGATCGGGAGCGCGTTCGGCCCGCAGACGGCCGAATGGGTGGCCGAGAACGCGGACGGGCTCTGGTGTTCCGGCCCGAAATCCGAGCCGGTCGCGGCCTACGAGGACGCCGGCGGCGACGGCCCCAAGTACACGCAACTGCACGGCTGCTACGCCGACAGCGAGGCGGAAGCGATCGAAACGGTCCTCGAGCAGTGGCCCAACGGCTCGATTCCGGGCGAACTCGGCCAGGAGTTGCCGACGCCGGCTCACTTCGAGCAGGCCGCGGGGATGGTCGAGAACGAAGACATCGCCGAGGCCGGCACGACCACCGAACCCAACCCGCAGGCCCACATCGATAGCATCGAGGAGGCGATCGACGCCGGCTACGACCACGTTTACTTCCACCAGATCGGGGACGAACAGGAGCGGGCGATCGAGTTCTACGAGGAAGAGGTGCTGCCGTCGTTCGAGTGAGCCCCGCGACGGGCGCTCGGGGCGGTCGCCCGTTTCACGGCTGCGTGCTCGAGGCGAGGGGTCTCAGCACGCGAGTGCGACGAACTGGTTGACCGCCTCGTCACTTCCCGCAACGATCAGCATGTCGTCCTCGCGGACGACGAACTCCGGGCCGAGGTCGGTCAGCAGGTCCCCGTTGCGTTCGACCGCGACGACGGTACAGCCGGTCCGCGCTCGCAGGTCCACGTCGCCGAGGCTCCGCCCGGCGATCCGCGGCGCGGTCGTCCTGACGAGTTCGAACTGCGTCTCCGGCGTGAGGATCTCCTCGTCCTCGATCAGGATGGAGCCGAGCATCCGGCCGGTCACCGTCGACAGCGACAGGACGTACTCGGCTCCGGCCCGGTAGAACTTCGGAATGTTCTCGGTCTCGTTCGCTCGTGCGATGATTTCGACGTCGGGCGCGACCTGTTCGAGGACCAGCGTCGCGTAGATCGTCGTCGCGTCGTCGTCGAGGGTGAGGATGATCGCCCGGGAGTCGTCGACATCGGCGGCCTCGAGGACTGACTCGTCGGTGACGTTACCGACGACGTCGACGCCGGGAACGTCCTCGAGGTCGACGACGCAGGTCGAGACGCCCCCGGATGCGAGCGTTTCGACGGCGGTTCGGCCGACGACGCCGTAGCCGCCGACGACGACGCGGTCCGGGTTGTGCCGCAGCGCCGACACCGTCCGCGATTTCAGCTCCGTGAGGTCGTCTCGACGGCCCGCAACGAGCAGGATCGTGTTCCCGTCGATCACGTTTTCGGAGCCGGGAACGGGGACGAACTCGCCGTTGAACCACGCGCCGATGACGGTGATCCCCATCCGGTCGCGGATGCCCGACTCGGGGATCGTCTGGCCGACCAGATCGCTGTGGTCCTGGACGAGCAGTTCGGTCACCGCGAGATCCTCGCTGAGTTCGATCGTGTCCCGGAGTTCGGCCGAGACGGTCGTCGTCGCTTTCGTCGCGAGGCTCTGGCCGAGTACGTGCCGCGGCCGGACGATCTCGTCGGCCCCGGCGTAGCGGTGATAGCTCGCGACCTCGGCGTCTTCGACCACGCTGACGATTTCGAGGTCGCTCGAGAGTTCGCGAGCCGTGAGGATCACCATCGCGTTGGTTTCGTCGTCGATGTCGGTGACGAGAGCAGTAGCCTGCTCAGCGTTTGCCGCGTGGAGCGTTTCCTCCTGGTCGAGTTCGCCGTGGATGGCGTTCGTCCCCTCGTTGTTGAGGTCGACGACGAGTTCGGCGTCGTCGTCGATGAAGACGTAGGGGACGTTCGCCGCCTCGAGTTCCCCCGCGAGGACGTCCGAGCGCGGTGTGTACGAGCAGATGACGACGTGGTCGGAGAGGTCGGTCGACTTCGGCGGCCGGTCCTCGAGGGCCTGCTGAAAAAGCGGAACGACGATCAACGGCAAGGCGAGAAAGACCAGCAGGACGCCGGTGAGGTTCATCCCGATCACGAAGAGGTTCATCGCGGTGCTCTCCCAGGGGGCGTCGCCGCCGAAACCAGCCGTCGTGAGCGACTCGATGACGGCCTGAATCGACTGTACGTACGTTTTGGTCTCCCCCTCGAACGCGGCCATTCCCAACTGATAGAGCCCCGCGTAAACGAGGACGAGAACGAGGACGGCGACCAGCGAGAGGGCGATCCGCCGCCACCAGTGGTTCATTATCCGTACGTGACTATCGAGTGGTTTGTAGCTTCGGAACTTCGAGCAGATAGACGCCCTCGAAATTCACACCTACTGACCGCCGTCGGGCAATCACCGCTTCCCCACTCGTTTTGACGCTCGCCGCTGAACGCTCCCCATGGAGTATACGACGCTCGGAAATACGGGTACGACAGTATCGAAGCTCTGCTTCGGAACGTGGCGCTTTGGCAAGCAAAGCGACGGCACCGTCGAGACCGACCGCGAGGAAGCGCACGAACTGCTCGACGCCTGCTGGGAGCACGGCATCAACTTCATCGACACCGCGAACGTCTACGGCGATCCCAACGGCAAGAGCGAGCGCTGGATCGGCGAGTGGCTCGAGGACCGGGGCCACCACCGGGAGGACCTCGTCCTCGCATCGAAGGTCTACTTCCCCTTCGACGGCCGGGGTGAACCCGGGCCGAACGACTCCGGACTCGGCCGCAAGCACATCCGCGCCCAGATCGAGGGCACCCTCGAGCGATTGGGGACCGACTACCTCGACCTCTACTACATCCACCGCTGGGACGATGACACGCCGATCGAGGAGACGATGCGGACGCTGACCGAACTCGTCCGCGAGGGCAAGGTCCACTACCTGGGGGCCTCGAGCATGGCCGCCTGGAAGCTCACCAAGGCGCTGTGGACCAGCGACGTCGAGGGCCTCGAGCGCTTCGACGTGACCCAGCCGATGTTCAACGCCGCCGATACGGACGACGTGAGCGACTACCTCGACGTCTGTGCGGATCGGGATATCGCCGTCTGTCCGTACTCGCCGCTTGCCGGCGGGTTTTTGACCGGGAAGTACGAGCGCGCAGATGACGGAACCGTCATTGCGCCCGACGGTGCCCGCGGCAGCCTCACCGATCTGTTCGAGGACCGCTACACCAGCGACACCGCCTGGGAGGTGCTCGAGGCCGTCGAGTCCGTCGCCGACGAGATCGACGCCACGCCGGCACAGGTGTCGCTGCGGTGGTTGATGGCGCAGGATCGGTTCACCTGCGTGCCGATCGTCGGCGCACGGACGGCCGACCAGCTCGAGGAGAACGTCGGCGCGGTCGACCTCGAGCTGTCCGCCGCGCAATTCGAGCGGATCGACGCGGCGCGTGGCGCGGACGACGGCGACTATCGCTGAGCTCGCCGCTCGTCGCTGGGGTGACGTTCCCATTCGGTCGGATTTCTACAGACGTTTATTGCTGTTTGGGCCCTAAGCGAACGTGATGACACGAGAGAGGGGCATGTCCCGACGACGGATGCTCGAGCTAACAGGTGTCGCAGCGTCGACGGCGTTCATCGCCGGCTGCGGTGGCAGCGGTAACGGTAACGGCGGTAACGGTGGGACCGACGGTGACGGTGGTAACGGCGGTAACGGCGGGAACGGGGGGAGCGGAGAAGTGCTCGAGCCCGGGACGCAGATCGAGTTCGACGGGCAGACGTCCGGCTGGCTCGGCATCGCGCCCGACTCGATCGCGGACGCGGAGAACCCGACGATCACCCTCCAAGAGGGGGAAACCTACGAGATCGGCTGGACGACCGGTGACGGCGCACCGCACAACATCGCGATCTACGACGAAAACGACGACGTCGTCGACGACCTCCAGACCGAACAGGTGACCGAGCCTGGCGACGATCAGTGGCTCGAGTTCGAGGCCAGCAGCGAGATGGTCACGTACATCTGCGAGGTCCATCCGACGACGATGGTCGCCGATATTCAAGTCGAATAGCACAGTCGCGACGCGATAGATAGCGAACGCGAGACGGTTGCGTGCCGCCGAACGACGGGGCCGTTTCGACGGACCTCGTTCGGGGACAGGACTTGCTCTGTCTCCAACGGTCCCCGTCTCGCCTGTCCGTCCCTCCTTACTGTCGACCGCTAGCCGTCGGCTCGAGCCCGATTCGGTACTCCGTCAGGTTCTCGTGCCCGTCCGCGGTGACGACCACGAGGTCCTCGATGCGGACGCCGCCGACCGCGGGGTCGTAGATGCCGGGTTCGATCGAGATCACGTGGCCCGGTTTCAGTTCGCCGCCCGAGGGCGAGACGCTGGGCTGTTCGTGGATGTCGAGGCCGACGCCGTGGCCGGTGCTGTGGATGAATCCCGTCTCGGTGGTTGGGTCACTCCGCAGCGTCTCGTAGCCCGCCGCTTCGATCACGTCACAGACTGCGTCGTGAACCTCGGCCCCCGTTACACCCGCTGCGACCGTCTCGAGGCCGGCCTGGTAGGCCCTTCGCGTGACCTCGTAGCGCCGTCGGGCTTCCTCGCCGGGGTCACCGCGAGCGAACGTCCGGGTCATGTCGGCGAAGTAGCCCGTCTCCTTGTCCCGCGGGAAGATGTCGATCACGATCAACTCGTCGGACTCGAGCGGGCCGCTGCCCCGATCGTGGGGGTCCGCGCCGTCGGCCCCGCAGGCGACGATGGTCTCGTCGAGCGCGCAGCCGTGTCGGAGCAGTGTGACCTCGATTTCCTCCGTGACGCGCTCGCTGGTGAGTGCCTCGCCGTCGTGGACGAGGATTCCGTCTTCGACGTCCGCGGTCGCGATCAGTTCCTCGGCGGTCGCCATCGCGGCCTCGTTAGCCCGTTGGCTCGCCCGAATCTGGTCGACCTCCCAGTCGGTTTTCGTCGCGCGGATGTCCGTCACGATGTTCTCGCGTTCGACCGTCACCGTGTGTCCCTCCTCGCGGAGCCCGTCCGCCGTTCCCGTCGGGAAGTTTCGGGGGACCGCGACCGACGCCACCTCGTGGTCCTCGAGAAAGGCCGCGAGCGTGCGGATCTTCCCCTCGTACTGGCCGTATTCCCCGACCAGTTGCTGGTAGTCGTACGCTGCTCGCCGAGTCACGGACTCCGCGTTCGCGTCCGCACTCGCACGACCGTACTCGAGGCCGGAGACGAGCAGGTGGACGCCGTCCTGGGTCACCAGCGTCTGGTAGGGGTCCGGTGCGGTAAAGCCGGAAACGTATCGCTGGTCCGAATCCGAGGCATCGTCATCGATCAGGTAGCCGTCCAACCCCTCGGCCGCGAGGTACTCGCGAAGCGCGGCGAGATCGACATCGACGTTCATGGACGATTCTGGGAGTGCCGACTACATAATCTCGGGGTTCCCGGCCGTTCCGGACCGATCCGAATCCACAAACTTATCAATAGAGGATACTGTATCACGCGTATGAAACGTCGCCGGCTCCTGGCAACGGGGGCTGCAGTCGCACTCGCCGGCTGTGTCAGCTATGCGGGCGACACCGATGTATCCCCCTCGAGCGAGACACTCATCCGGGAGGCAATCGAGCAGCGGCGCGGCATGACCGATCTCGAAGCGCGCCGAACCATCCGAGTCGAAACCACCGAGGACGCGTTCCAGCGGACCGAGGAAATCGCTCGAGAGCCGCCGGCCAAGCAGCGTATCGAGGTCGTCGAGTCGACCGATCCGGACGTTCCGGTCGGCTCGGTCATCGTGACGAACCGGACGACGACCTGGGAGTATAACCCGGCGACGAACGTCGCGGACAGGCAGTATCATCCGAACAAGGTCGACACCGACGGGACGAAACGCGAACTCGAGGAACTGCGATCGGCGTACCGGCTCGACTACGGGGGGACCGGGACCGTCGGTGATCGCACGGCCCACGTCATCGAGACGCGACCGCCGGTCGAGGACATCGATCGATCGATCAACCTCGTCGTCGGTGATACGGAGTTCGTCATCCCGCTGGACGCGGCCGAGGACGGCGAGGAAATCTCGGCGAATCGAACAGTATGGATCGACGACGAGTACCGGTATCCGATCAAGGAGCGAACCACCATCGCTGACGACGAGGAGACGCGCTACGAACTGACCGTCACGTACCAGGACCTCGCGATCGACGAGGGGATCGAGGAGGATACGTTTACGTTCCTGCCGCCGGCGGACGCGACAGTCGTCACCGACGGTCCCGAACCCGACGGCGTCTTCGACTCCCGGTCGGCCGCCGCGACGGGACTCCCATACGACTTGCCGGACCCGGACGTGCCTGGCCCGTACGTACTCGATCGGATCACCGTCGTCGAGATGGGCGACCAGTACGGTGGACTGACTACGACGCTGTGGTACAACGATCCGAACGTGATCGCGCGCGAACTCTACGTGACCGTCCGGGAGTCCCAGCGGTTCAGGCCGACCTCGCCGGCCCTCGAGGAGATCGATCTCGACGGCCGAACCGCATACCGTCGCGACGAGGGGGTCCGGACCATCTTCTGGAACTGTGCCGACCTGTCCTACGAAGTCTCGAGTCTGCGAGCGGAGACGCCGCTGCTCGAGATCGCATCGTCGATCGACTGTTCCTGAGCGGGCTGTATCACTAGTGGCGGTACGCCTGTACCGCAGGGTCGGCGGGGATCAGACCGCCGGGTTCGACCCTGCAGTCGACGGGTGGAACGGTACGAGGTCCCGAAGCCAGGTTCCGTTCGATACCGGTATCGGTCCCGGTCCGTCGCGGATCGAGAAACGCCCGCAATCGGTACCGTCATAGGTAGACCGTACGACACCCCGAGCATGAACGTCACGATCAGGCCCTCGAGCGTCGAGGGGACGGCGCAGGCACCGCCTTCGAAGAGTTATACCCACCGGGCGATCCTCGCGGCGGGCTACGCCGACGAGGCGACCGTCCACGACGCGCTCTGGAGCGCGGACACGCAGGCGACCGCCCGGGCGGTGGGACTGTTCGGTGGCGACGTCGACCGATACGACGACGGGATCCTCGAGATCGACGGCTTCGACGGCCGTCCCGAGGTGCCGGCGGACGTCATCGACTGCGCGAACAGCGGGACGACGATGCGTCTCGTCACGGCGGCGGCCGCACTCGCGGACGGGACCTCGGTGCTGACCGGCGACGAATCGCTGCGCTCGCGCCCGCAGGGCCCGCTCCTCGAGGCGCTCGCCGACCTCGGGGCCGAGGCGTACAGCACCCGCGGGAACGGACAGGCCCCGCTGGTCGTCACCGGCCCCCTCGCGGGCGGCGACGTGTCGATCCCCGGCGACGTCTCCTCTCAATACATCACCGCCTTGCTGATGGCCGGTGCGATCACCGAGGAGGGAGTCACCATCGACCTCGAGACCGAACTCAAGTCCGCGCCGTACGTCGACATCACGCTCGAGGTGCTCGCGGCGTTCGGCGTCGAGGCCCGGAAGACGGAGACGGGCTTTCACGTCGATGGCGGGCAATCGTACGCGCCGGCGGGCGGCGAGTACGCGGTTCCCGGCGATTTCTCGTCGATTTCCTACCCGCTTGCCGCGGGCGCGATCGCCGGCAATGCGGGTGAGAGCGTCCGCATCGAGGGCGCACACCCCAGTGCGCAGGGTGACAGCGCCATCGTCGACATCGTCGAGCGAATGGGTGCCGACGTCGACTGGGATCGAGACGCAGGGACGATCGACGTCTCGACGGCTCCGCTCTCCGGGATCGAGGTCGACGTCGAGGACACCCCGGATCTGCTGCCGACGATCGCGACGCTGGGTGCGGTCGCGGACGGCGACACGCGGATTACGAACGCCGAGCACGTCCGGTACAAGGAGACCGACCGCGTGAGCGCGATGGCCGACGAGTTAGGAACGATGGGGGTCGAAACGACCGAAGAGCGGGATTCGCTGACGGTCCACGGCGGTGCATCGACGCTCGAGGGCGCGACCGTCCAGGGGCGGGCCGACCACCGCATCATCATGGCGCTGGCACTCGCGGGGCTGGTCGCCGACGGCGAGACCACCATCGAAGGTGCCGACCACGTCGATGTCTCGTTCCCCGGCTTCTTCGGGCTGCTCGAGGAGTTGGGTGTGGAACTGGAGCGACGGGACTAGTCCCCGAACCGACGGAAAACACGCGACGGTGAACCGATCGATAGTCCGTCCGTTCTGGAAGCGATTGCCAGTGAGACACTCACAACTCAGGAGGCTCACGTCGCGTCCGTCCGGCCGATCGATGGTCGTAGGCCACAACTGACACTGGTTGCTCGCTCGCGGATCGTGTGTGGTCTTGGGAACCACCCTCCCTGACGGCCTCCCTCTCGACGAACGGCTCGCGTACTTCCGACAAAGATAGCTATTTATGTCCACGAAAAATGATGGTATACAATGTCAGCCAATACGCCGGTAATCGTTAGCGCTGTTAGAACTGCACAGGGGAAAGAAGACGGTGCGCTCGCGGATATCCGCAGCGAGGACCTCTCGATCCCGCTGGTCGACGAGATGCTCGCCGAGACGGGCGTCGAGGGCGAGGCCGTCGACGACCTGATGTGGGGCTGTGCACAGCAGCGCTCGGAGCAGCGGACGAACATCGCGCGCCAGATCGCGCTCTTCTCGGAACTCGGCGAGTCGGTTCCCGCAACGACTATCGACCGACAGTGTGCCTCCTCCGCACAGGCGATCATCAGCGCCGCGGACTCGATCGCCGCGGGTCGCCACGACGCGGTCATCGCCGGCGGCGTCGAGAGTATGAGCCGCGTCAAGATGGGCGGCGGCGATAGCGACGACATGTATCCCCCACTCGACGAGACGTACGGAATGCGAAACCTCCAGATGGGGATGACCGCCGAGAAGGTCGCCGAGAAGTACGACATCAGCCGCGAGGAACAGGACGAGTACGGCGCGCGCAGCCAGCAGCGTGCGGTCGAGGCCACCGAGGAGGGCAAGTTCGACGACGAGATCGTTCCCATCGAGACCGAGGACGGCGTCCACGACGAGGACGAGGGCCTCCGACCGGGGACGACGCCCGAGAAACTCGCCGAACTGCCGACGGTGTTCAAGGAAGACGGCACGGTCACGCCCGGCAACGCCTCCCAGATCGCCGACGGCGCGGCTGGCGTCATGCTGACCAGCCGCGAGTTCGCGGACGAGAACGACCTCGAGGTGCTGGCGGAAGTCGGCACCAGCTACGTCGCGGGCGTCGATCCGACCATCATGGGCGTCGGCCCCGTGCCGGCGACCGAGGGACTCCTCGAGCGCGCCGGCCGCGAGATCGACGACTACGGACTCGTCGAGATCAACGAGGCGTTCGCCAGCCAGACGCTGTACTCCCAGCGGGAACTGGGCATTCCGGACGACCAGTTGAACGTCAACGGCGGCGCGATTTCGATCGGGCACCCGCTGGGTTGTTCCGGCGCGCGACTGCCGGTGACGCTCGTCCACGAGATGAACCGCGAGGGCGTCGAACGAGGCATCGCGACGGAGTGTGTCGGCTTCGGCCAGGGTGCGGCGATCGAGTTCGAGTTGCCCTGAGGCGAGTCGACTGGGCTTTTTCGTCCGGACGTTGCGACCGGGTTCGAACTCCGTCGTCGGATCACTCGTGTCGCTCTCGAAGTCGGGTTTCGACGTACTCCAAGACGTCGAAGAGGACGCCGAGGTGGTGATCGGACTCGAGCGGTGAGGGTGCGGCAGACGACGACGCGTTCGGCGGCGGATGAAAATGCTCGCGAGGGGCGGTCGGTTTCGGATGGCGATCCCACCGACACTGCCAGGTCCGGTCGTCGCTGGCTTCGAGGTAGTGAATCGTGTAGTCGCCGCCGACGAACCAGCGAACGTCGAGTCGACTCCCGTTCACGCTTGCCGGGTACCGTTTCTCGTCGAGTCGGAGTTCGAGGACTCTCGGAGAGATCGAATCGGGTCGAAACTCCCAGTTCGAAACGAGCGACCGCGTGGTCGCACGCCGTGCGAGTACCTCGAGCGTCGGCACGTCGAGCGGCCCGCTCGGTCCCTCTTCTCGAGCGGTCACGGTTCAGACCCGTGCCCGTTCGTCGGCTGACGATTCCGCCCGCTGGACGGCTCGTTTCAGGAGCGTGATGTCCCGCCGAATCGTCCGCCACTCCGTGAGATCCTCCCAGCGATCGTGGAGGGTCTCGTGGTCCGCGATCGAGTCGTCCGGGACGACGGCGTCCGGTTCGGGGACGCCGTATCGTTCCTGTCGCTCTCGATCCGCGTCGATGAGTTCCTCGAGGCGGGTGTGAAGTTCGCTCGCGCTGTGGTCACGGACCAGCGTTTCGACGCGTTTCCACCGAAAGTACGACTGATTCCGCCGGTACAGTGCTGGCCGCTCGTTCGATCGGTCCGCGATCCCCATCTCGACGAGTTGCTCGAGCGCTCGTCGAGCGCCGTTTTCGGAACAGTCCGCCCGCGACGCGAACTCCCCCGCGGAGGCGGGATCGGTGGTACCGACGAGGCAGTCGTAGACTCGTTGGAACGTCGTTCGATTCCCGCTTCGATCCTCAGGCGGGGTTTCAGCGGATCCGAAACGATCCGTCATAGTCTCCCTTCGAGCGGCGAGATCATATATCTTCCTCACAGCACAGATATCTGTGCTACTGCCCGAGAGAAAAGAACGGAGCCGCCTACCCGAGGACGTACTCGAGGCGGGGGTAGCGCTCGAGGAGCGTCTGGCCGCCGAGGTCGTAGGTCTCGATGGAGGCGTCGAGGCCGAGGATCCGGCCGGCACCGAAGGCGGCGACGGCGAGGAAGACGAGCATGTACGCGAAGTCCCCGTTGATGACCCCGTGGGCGATGTCCCAGTTCCCGAAGTAGAACATGAGCATCATCAGCGCGCCGAAGAACGCCGCGAGGCGGACGAGCGCGCCGACGAGCAGGCCGAGGCCGATCAGGAGTTCGCCCCACGGGACGGCCACGTTCGCGAACTCGACGAACCAGGGCGTCGCGCCCATCCAGGCGAAGAGACCCGCGAGCGGGTTGCCGTTGGTCGCTGCGACGTTGGTCAGGTAGCCGCCGGCGCTGAACGGTTCGGCCGCGACGATCTTCGTGAACCCGGAGTAGGCGAAGGCCCAGCCCATCATGAGCCGGAGCGAGAGGACGAACCAGGCCGAGAGGCTGTGGGCGCGGCCGCCGACCGTGTAGCCGCCGATGGTGCTTTCGAAGGTGTTACGCGCGTCTGCGGAAATCGTGGATGAAGTCATGATGAAGGAAGGAAACTTCCTACTTCCTAGAAGGATAGGATACTATATAAATCTATTTGATATTCTATTTCGTGGTTACTGATAAGTTATAGAGATACGATTCACGATCTCGAGATCGGCGAACGCGTGGCAGGTGGGGGACCCGAACGGTCTGCCGCCGTCCCTGCTGTCGCCGACTGTGCCGCTCGTCGACCCTGAGAGATCGTCACCGGTGAGACGGGGCCTCGGAGGCGATCCTCGAGGATCGGAACTGCGGTTTTCGAGACGGCCTCAGGGGTCAGTATCCGAGATCGAACAGCCAGTTGACCGCGAGCGCGAGGAACGTCACCGAAAACAGTCCGGCGAGGATGAGAAACGCCGTCCCCCAACTGAACAGGTCGGCGAACAGTCCGACGCCGGCCGAACCCGCAGAGCCGACGACAGTGTAACACGTCCGGACGAGTCCGAAGCCGGCACCGCGTTCACTGGTGTCGAACTGATCGAGAAACCGGGGATCGATCGCGGCGAAGAAACTCGAGCCCAGTCCCGCCAACACCACGGCGGCACCGAGTGTCACGGGGGACCGGCCGACGACCAGTCCGAAGAGTCCGATGGCACCGGCGAACATCGAGCCGGCGATGGCGAGGTCGCGCCCGTACCGATCGGAGAGTTCGCCGAGCAGGAGCTGGCCGACGGTGCGAACGATGAAAAACGCGGAAAAAGCCGTGCCGGCGAGGGTCGCCGAGTAGCGGTGGTAGTCGACGAAAAACGTCGGCAGAAACGTGAGCAACCCCTGGACGATAAACGTGCCGAGCATCGCGACCACGAGGGTAAACGCGACTGCCGGCCGCGAGACGAGGTCGAACAGCACGGTGAGTTCGAACCGATCGCGCATCAGCTGCTCCGGCCGCCGGGGCTCCGTGGGGTCGATTCGCCAGGCGAAGAGGACGAAAACCGGGAGGCCGACGACCAGCGCGAGCGCGAGCGCCGGCCGCCAGCCGTACCGGACGCCGACCCAAGCCGACGCGACGGGCGCGACCAGTCCCGCGATCGGGGCACCCATCGAGTGGATCCCCACCGCACGGCCGAGTTCGTCGTACGTCCGCGACAGCAGCGTCGTCGCCACGGAGTAGTGCAGTCCTGCGACCGATCCCAGGAGGAAGGCGACCACGACGAACACGGCAAAGATCGGCGCGAACGCGAGCAAGAGGCTCGCGATCACCGTCCCGCCGACGGCGACGAGTATGATCTGCTTTTCCCCGTACCGATCGCTGAGGACACCACTCGGGAACTGCGAGAGGCCGTACGCGAGCCACATCCCCGTCAGCGCGAGCCCGATCCGCGTGTTCGAGACGTCGAACTCCGCGACGATGAACGGAATGACCGGACTGATCGCCATCCGGGCGAAGTACGTGACGAAAAACGCGAGCAGACAAAGCACGAGAACAGTCGTTCGGTACTGCCAGCGCATTCCTGTCTATTGGGTCCCGGAGTGGCCTCTATAAGTGTAGTGACATCGGAAAGAACGCGCCCGACAATCGTCTCCCGCTACGGGTGGCATCGAGCCGTTCTCACACTATCGACGGGCGGTCTCTCAGCCGCGATGCTCGTGTTCTACGGGAGGCGAGAAGACGTCGAGGTATTCCAACGGTTTCCCTTCGTAGAACGGTGCTCGCCAGCGGGGACATTTCGGCCTCCAAAGCATCGTCGCGCGACGGCTCCGTCCGCGTCTCGATCGCAGTAGCCGCCGTCGATTCCGTTCGCGTCCGCAAGCCGATATTCGCCCCCGCAACGATCTTACTCCCGTTCCGAGTTCGCGTCCGAATCCGCCGATTCGACGCGCTTGCCCGTCTCCATCGGGATCACCCGCCGATCGGCGTCGTCCCACTCCTGCTCGAGTTCTCGTCCCTCGAAGAGGCGATCCAGAAAGACCGCGAGCCCGGCGACTTCGGAGTGGGGCTGATTAGTCACGCCGACGTTCCAGTCGGCTTCCTCGTAGACGTCGAAGGGGACTTTTTCGGAGCCGACGACGAGCAACAGCGCCTCGCCGTCGCTTCCGTGTGCCGTTCGGATCTCGTCTTCGACGTCCTGAACGCGCTCGCCGTACATCGTGAGGTGGACGACTCGCCCCGTCCAGTTTCGGATGAGTCCCTGCGGGGAGCCGGTGAGTTCGGCCGCGAAGGGGCCGCCGAAGCGCTCGGTGATGTCCGCCACTGTCTCGAGTGACTGGCCGGCGTTGTCGGGAAAGACGACGCGGTCGGCCCCCAGTGCCCGCGCGGTCAGTCCGACGTGGGTCGTCATCCGGTCGTCCCGACCGGGTCGGTGACCGAGTCGAAGGACGGCGACCTCGCTATCGTCGTGCATGTCCGAACTCACTCTCGGCGGAGGTTAGGGGGTTTCGTTTTCCATGGGTCGTGGCTGAGCGTGTTCGGAATCGTGGGTGTGCTCAGGATCGGCGGTCCCCGTCTCGCTCCGACTCGGAGCCAGTCGTTCCGGACGCATGGCGGAACCGGGCGGGACGACGCGTTCGAGTGCGACGCGAAATTGTAAGTGATTGACGTGAGTGGGCTATCGTATGGACAAGACGAACGAAGCCGAGATCGACTGGAAAGAGTACGACCGCGAGGAGACCGCGTTCCGCCGCAAAGAACTCTCGAACGCCGTCGACGCGTCCGGGCTCGGCTGTAGCCTCTACGAACTTCCCTCCGGGATGCGATCGTGGCCCTACCACTACCACACGGCCAACGAGGAAGCGATCTACGTACTGGCCGGCGACGGCCAGCTCGAAACCGAGACCGGCCTCGAGTCGCTGACGGCGGGCGACTACGTGACCCTTCCGGCGGACGAGAGCGGGGGCCACCGCGTCGTCAACGACAGCGAGGGCGCGCTCCGCTATCTGGCGATGTCGACGATGAACGAGCCCGACGTCACCGTCTATCCGGAGATGGGGAAGTTCGGCGTGTACGTCGGGTCGCCCCCGGGCGGTCGCGACGACCGATCGCTCGAGGGCTACTACTACATCGACGACGAGACGGCCTACTGGGAGGAGTAGTGCGGTCGACCGCCCGGCTATCAGGTCCGTGCTGACCACCGTTCCGCCGTCAGATCCGTACCCGGGACAACCGACGCCGTTTAGGAATCGCTCTCCGTTTGATCGTGCGACGAGCTCGCACTCTCGCTTGCGGACGCGCTCTCGCTCGCCATCCCCATCCCGTGGACCTGACCGTGTCGATCGACGACGCTGGCCGAAATCCGCGTCAGGGGCTCGGGCTCGAACGTCGCCCGAACGAGCCGTCCGACGGTGGTTTCCTGGGCGATACAGGCCTCTTCTTCCTCGCCGGTGGATTCTTGCTCCTGTACTGCCGCCTCGAGGGCGAGCGTGTCCTCGCCGTCGCTGTCGTCGATCTCGATCGACTCGAGGACCAGCTCGTGGCAGGGGTTCGGTGCGCCGGCTTCGATCGGGACCAGGATCGACGTCTCGAAGTCCGTGTCGTCGACAACGTCGGCGACCTCCTCCGGCGTTGGCTCTCGTTCGGCGAGCCACTCTTGGGCACGGTCGCGATTCTGCAACAGCGCCACGTTCGGCGATGTCGACCGTTTCGGATACCGGTAGGCGTGGGTTTCGTGGTCCACCAGTTCGGTGGGTGTGTCGTCCGAGGCGTCGTCGGTTTCGCCCGAGTCGTCAGTCTCGTTGCCCGAACTATCGGTACTGTCATCCGAGCCGTCGTCGGTTTCGGTACCCGTCTCGTCGTCGGTATCGGGCGAACCGTTGCCGTCACCGTTACCGTCGGACTCGCTTCCGAGACCATCGCCGAGACAGCCGGCCGAGATCGCACACAGAGAGGCGGTTGCACCCAATAACGTTCGTCTGGAGGGACTTGTCATCGCTATCTGACCATACACGAGGGTGACTAAAGGTAGTTCGGCTAGCTAAAACACGCTTTTTGGTCGTCCCGATCCGCGGTCGAGCGTCCGGCGACGGCGTCTCATACGGACGACTGTCAGTCAGTGCCGGCGCACCCGCGACCCATCCTGCGGGTGCGCCGGGAAACCGGTACAGCAAACCGTCTCAGTCGAAGAGGCCGGTCGAGAGGTAGCGCTCGCCGCTGTCCCAGAAGACGGTGACGACCAGCGGGCAGTCGTCGGCCGTCGCTCCCCCGTCTGTTTCGGGCGATGGCGGTTCCGTTCCCTCGTCGAACGCCGTCGGTATTTCCGGACACTCGAGGTCGGGTGCTGCGATCTCCCGTGCGATCCGCTGGGAGACGAGACTCGTCGCCCCGCTGGACTGGCCGACGAGGACCCCCTCCTCGCGGGCGAGGCGACGACACTCCGCCTCGGCGTCCTCGAGCGCCACGGTCTCGACGCGGTCGAGCAGGTCGCGATCGAGGTTGTCGCTGACGAAGCCGGGCCCCATCCCCTGAAACTCGTCCGTTCCGGCCTCGCCGGTCGAGAGAACGGCGTTTCGTTCGGGTTCGACGGCGACGATCTCGACGTCGGGAAACTCCTCGCGGAGGCGACGCCCGATCCCCGAGATCGTCCCGCCGGTGCCGACGCCGGCGACGAAGGCGTCGATCTCGCGGTCGCCGACCTGCTCTATGATCTCCGGCCCGGTCGTCTTGTAGTGGGCCTCGGGGTTCGCGGGGTTCTCGAACTGGCCCAGTTGGACCGCGCCTTCGGCCTCGAGTTCCTCGGCGCGGGCCCGGGCGTCTTCCATGTCGCCGTCGACCAACTCGAGGTCGGCCCCGTAGGCCGCCATGACCTGCTGGCGTTCCTTCGACTTGTCCGACGGCATGACGATCGTCAGGTCGTAGTCGCGGGCGGCGGCGACGAGCGCGAGCCCGATCCCCGTATTGCCGCTCGTGGGTTCGACGAGCCAGTCGCCGGGTTCGATCAGCCCGTCGCGTTCGGCGGCCCGTACCATCTCGCGGGCCGGCCGATCCTTGGCCGAGCCGCCGGGGTTGAACGATTCGATCTTGGCCGCGACCGTCACGCCCTCCGGCGAGTCGACCTGGACGAGCGGCGAGCCGATAGTGTCCAGGATACTCCCTTTCATGCGGATTTCGTAGGCGTTCCAGCGGTAAACCCGTGTTGGACCTCGACAGGATCTGCCGGCTACTCCGTCACGCCGACGCCACGTGCCGCCGTTGCCTTCACCGAGGCGACGATCGATCGGCCGGGCTCGAGGCTCAGGGCGTCGACGCTGCGCCGGGTGACCAGGGCGACGAGTTCGGTGCCCCCGTCGTCTGCGTCTGCCTCGAGTTCGATTCCGACACGCGCGACAGCGTCGCCGGCCTCGAGCCACGAGACGGTCCCCGAAAAGCGGTTGCGAACGCTCGTTCCCTCGGCCCGCGGGACGTCGCTCGGCGCGTGGAGACTGACGGCGTCGGATCGAATCGTCACGGACGCAGTCACGGCGTCGGCCGGAACGACCGCCAGAATCGCTCCGACATCGGTCTCGACGGTCGCCAGTTCGCCATCGCGGTCGACGACCGGGCCCGTGAGCACCGTCTCGTCGACGCGGGCGACACCCTCGTAAGCCGCGACCAGCCGGTCGAATCGCGACAGGAGATCCCTGGCCGTTCCCGTCAGGGAACTGCCGCCGCCGTCGGCACCGCCGCGCGTTCGCTCGACCAGCGGCCCGATCGCTTCCTCGAGCGTGACCACCCGCTGCTGGAGCCTGGGATAGGACCGCTCGAGGGCGTCGGCGGCACCCGACAGCGAGCCACAGTCGTCGATCGCATGCAGCATCTCGACGTCGCTGCGGTCGACGGCTACGTCGTCGATTCGCAGATAGGGGTCGAACTCCTTTTCCATGGTCATCGGTACTTACGGCACTCTCTCAGCCGCGATTCGGCTGGCGATCGACGCCGCTCGAGTCCCCGTTCGCGCTCAGGCGAGAAGTTCGTTTTCATCGTACAGGAGATCACCGCGAACGAAGCGTGCGGTCCGTTCGTCGCGAGGGGTATCGAACACCCGCTCGGGCGAGCCGACTTCGATCAGTTCGCCCTCGAGCAGGAACGCAACGCGATCGGAAATCCGCTCGGCCTGGTGCATGTCGTGGGTCGCGAGCAAGACGCCGTGATCGTGGCCGCGGGCCCGCTCGATCGCGCGCTCGAGAATGGCCGTGTTCCGCGGGTCGAGGTCCGAGGTCGGCTCGTCGAGGACGAGCAGATCGGGTCGCGGAGCGAGCGCGCGAGCGAAGGACACCCGCTGGGCCTCCCCGCCCGACAGCGAACTCGCCGCCCGATCCCACTCCTCCCGGAGCCCGACGAGTTCGAGGGCCTCGAGCGTTCGATCGTCGACCGTCGGCGACCCGTGAATCCAGCGGCTCGCGAGTCGCTCGGCGAAGTCCCGGACCCGGCTGGACCACGGCCGACGAATCCGCCTGCCGGCGTCGACGTTGCGCGCCACCGAGGTCGCAAACAGGCTCGCCTGCTGGAAGACGACCCCGATCCGCCGGCGGAGTGTGAGTCGCTCGTCTCGAGGGAGCGACCACGGATCCGTCCCGTCACTCCGGACCGCGCCGTCGGTCGGCCGTTCGAACAGCGACGCCAGCCGCAACAGGGTGGTCTTGCCGGCCCCCGAGGGGCCGATGATCGTCACGACCTCGCCGGGTTCGACGGCGAGCGAGACGTCCGACAGAATTCGGGTCCCGTCGACGCCGTAGGAAACGCCCTCGAGTTCGAGATGCATGATTATCGCCCTCCGAGTCGCAAGACGAGTCCGTTGACGAGCAAGACGAGGACGAGCAACACCGCACCGAGTACCAGCGCCGTCTCGAACTCGCCCCGTCTCGTCTCAAACGTGATCGCGGTCGTGATCGTTCGCGTCTTCGAGGTTCCGTCGGCGTAGGCAATGTTGCCGCCGACGATCAGGACGGAGCCGACCTCGCTGACTGCGCGCCCGAACCCGGCGAGGATACCCGTAATAACGCCGTATCGAGCCTCTTTGAGCGTGATGAGGGCGACATCCGTTCGGGTCCCGCCGATCCCGTAGGCCGCGTTCCGGACGGTGTCGTCGACGCTCTCGACGGCCGACAGCGCGACGCCGGTGATGACCGGCGCGGCGAGGATACACTGGGAGATGATCATCGCCTCGGGCGTATAGACGAGATTCAGCGATCCCAGTGGGCCGTTGTTCGAGATCGCCAGCAGGACGAGTAGTCCGACGACGACGCTGGGGAACCCCATTCCCGTGTTGATGACGGCCGTGACGAGACGCTTCCCCCGAAAGTCGGCAAAGCCTACGAGGAATGCGATCGGCAGGCTCAACAGCGTGCTCAGCGCGACGGCAGTCAGGCTGACCGTCAGCGAGATCCGGATAATGCTCCGGAGATAGTTGGGTTCGGCGATGGACTCGAGTGGCATCTGGTGGTGGTCGGTTCGTGTCGATGGGTTCTGTTCGTACCGATCAGTCCTCGTCGGCGTTCGATTGCCATCCCTCGGGAACGTACTGCTGGAAGTCCGGATCCTCGGCCAGCGCTTCGGGGTAGAACAACTGTTGGTCGTTGGCGGTGAACTCTTCGATCACCGCCTGCCCGTCGGGACTCGTGACGAAGCCGATGTAGGCCATCGCGAGCTGGTAGTTGACGTTCGAGTGGATCTCGGGGTTGATCGCCATGATGCCGTAGGGGTTCGCGAGGAGCGCCGGCCCGCCCTCGATCGGTCCCTGGAGCAGGAGCTCGAGGTCGACGTTGTCCTGCATCGAGAGGTAGGTTCCGCGGTCGGCCAGCGTGTAGGCGCGCGACTCGCTCGCGACCGTCAGCGTGTCGCCCATCCCGCTGCCGGTTTCCTGATACCACTCGCCGCCGGGCTCGAGGCCGGCTTCGTTCCAGACCACGCGCTCCTTGGTGTGTGTCCCGGAGTCGTCGCCGCGAGAGGTAAAGGTCGCTCGAGCGCTGGCGATGGCGTCGAACGCGGCGGTCGCCTGTTCCGTCTCGCTAACGCCAGCGGGATCGTCGCTCGGACCGACCACCACGAAGTCGTTGAACATCAGATCTCGTCGGTTGACGCCGTAGCCGTCTCGCATGAACTCGTCTTCCTGTGAGCGGGCGTGGACGAGGATGACGTCCGCGTTGCCGTTGCGGGCGGATTCGATCGCTTTCCCCGTCCCCTGTGCGTTGGCCGCGACGGGCGTCCCGAACCGTTCCTGGAACGCCTCGTTGACCTCGTCGAGCAGCCCCGTATCGTACGTACTGGTCGTCGTCGCGAGCGCGAGTTCTTCGCCGGTGATCGATCCGTCGCTCTCGGCGTTCCGCCCTCCGAGACACCCGGAAACGGCCGCAGCGATCCCGGCTACACCCGCCCCGAGCATCTCACGACGTCGATATTCCATCTATGGAACAACGATGGAATACAGTGGTATAAACGTACCGCTCGAGGAACCCGTCGGTGGTTACGGATCGCTCTCGATGACCCACTACGGGCGAACGCGTAATGAGATCCGGTTACGCGCCACCGCGACCACGACGTGCTGGACGTACCGCATACTCGTCGCGATCGCCATGCTCCCGTCCATCAGTACCTGTTGGGTGACACCGTCGGGATAGATCCGATACTCCACCTGTCCCGTCTCCGCCTCGCGCAACTGGCAGGACGCGCCGTCCTCGTCGAGGAACGTGTAGAATCCCGGCGTCGCCGCCGGCATCGGGCCGACGCATTCGAGTAACTCGCCGCGTCGCTGATCGTCGCGAAGCGAGGTTCTGACTCGTTCGGTGTCGAATCCGCTTCGACCGACGATTCGAACCGGCCCGAACTCGTCTTCCTCGATGACGTGGACCGGAAACGGTGAGAGTTCGACCTCGCTCGAGGGCGAGCCGATCGGCTAGCCGTGCTTGTCCGGCATCGTCGAGTGACGCGTGACTCCGCGCATGTCCGCCCGTTCGGACGGGGGCGGTGGCATCGTCGAATGGCGACTCGCACCGCCCGACGTTCCGCGAGTCCGGTCACCGCCGAGCCCCGATCCGAGAACACCCTCGTCTGCCTCCTCGTCCGTCGCTTCCGCTTTATGCGCCGCTTCTTCGGTCCCACCCTCGTCCGCGGACCCAGCGTCGATAGCCGTCTCGTCGGCCGCCGACGCGTCGCTGCGGGCGGTCCCGTCACTCGCGGATTCGAGTCGCTCTCTGAGTTGTGCGACATCGCCGCCGAACTGCTCGAAGGAGGACCGCATCGACGAGCGGAGTCGATCCCCGAGGTCGTCGGACGTCTCGTCCGCCGTGTCGCCTCCGGTTGCCTCCGTGTCCGCATCCGCTGTGGTGTCCGCGTCCGGCTTCGCGGATTCCTCCCGGTCACCGATCGTCTCCCGAAGGCCGTCGGCGGTCGCATCGAGAGTCCCGTCGTCCGCCCGGCCGGCAAGTTTCGCGAGGTGGAGCAACCGCTGCAGGTCCTCGAGGGTCTCCTGGTCGCCCCGTGCGATGGCCTCCGGAATCGACGCCGGTTCGGTTCCGTCCGCGAGCGTGTCCAGTCCCACCGCGGCGAGCAGGTCGGCGGGGTCGGCGGTTTCGAGTAGCTCGTTTGCTTCCTGGGCGGTCTCGAGCAGGGTCATCTCGGGAGCCTCGTCCTCGCCAGCCGAGCCGTCGTCGGCGACGATCGAGTTGCTCGACGCGGCGGCCCGGTTCAACACCTCGTCCACTCGATCCCGTAGTCGTGAGTCGTTCATAGCTGTCTCGTGGTATGACTACACCAGCGTCGGTCCCGCTACCCGTGATGGGGAGGGACCTGTCGGTCGACTACTCGGCTGTTGCCTCGGCTTCTGACTCCGAGTCCGAGTCGTCGTCGCCCTCCTCGTCGATCACTGCACCGATGATCGCCTCGGTCATCTCCTCCCGGCTGAGGTTCGCCTTCACGCCGACGTCCTTCGCGACCGACTGCAAGTCGCTGTAGGACATCACCCCGAGGAAGTCCTCGAGGGTGTCCGTCCTGAGGCCCTCGAGGTCGTCCATCGACGGCTCCGCCTCGGCCTCGTCGGACGCCTCGGCTTCCGTCGCTTCCTGCTCGGCTGCAGCCGTCTCGTCTTCACCGTCGGCGTCGCTCTCGGACACGTCCTCCTCGGGTGCCGCCTGCGAATCGCTCTCCGACTCGTCTTCCGTAGGTTCGTCGCGTCCGTCGCCCCCGATGCTATCGAGAAGTCCCTCGACGCTGTTGCCGTCGGTCACACTCCTGGCTACCGACTCGAGCGAATCGCGACCCGTGATCTCCGAGACCGAGTCCTCGAGAGCGTCCCGAATCGCCGCCGATACTTCGGTTCTGATCTCGCCGAGTCCTTTCCCCTCGTCGACGCCTTCGGCGATCGTCTCGTGGACTTCTCGGCCGACCGCCGCCCCGACCTCGCGGCCGAACTGTTCGCCGAACTGTCGACCGACCGCTGCGCCGACCTCGCCGCCGTCGATGCTGTCCTCGATAGGCCCGTCGCCGAGCATATCGGTGACGTCGAGTTGATTGCTCACCTCGTTGGCCACCATCCCCTTCAGTCCGGATCCGTCACTCACGGCAACCACCTCGAGCCGGGTCGTCGAGCGAGAGCGTGTGCTGCATCACGGTGTTACTCCTCGGCGTCGGACGCCTGCTCCGATTCTTCGTCCGCCGATGCTTCGCCTTCCTCGCCCGGTTGGGAGTCGTCTTGGGCCTCACCTTCGCCGCTCTCGTCGTCCCCTTCGGTCTCGGGCTCGTCCGCTTCGGTAGCCTCTTCGTCCGCTCCCTCGCCTTCCTCAGTCGTTTCCTCGCCTTCCTCGGCGGCCTCCTCGCCTTCCTCCTCGTCCTCGTCGCCGGAACTGAGGAGTTCGTCGACGACCATATTCCCGATCGTTCGCCCGAGGGATTCGCCGATCGCTCGTCCGAGAATCGCGCCGATCTGTCCGCCAAGCGCCTCTCCGAGAGGTTTGTCCCCGTCGATCTCCTCTTCCCACTGGGTGCCCTCGACCAGTTCGTCGACGTCGACGTTTTCGGTGATCTTTTCGGTATCGATCCGCTGTGTGATTGAATCGTCGCTCATGATGATGCCTCCGCCTGTGACGGCTCCGCCTGTCCGCCGGCCTCTTCCTCACGATCCGGCTCGAGTCGTTCGATTAGCTGTTCGATCACTTCGCTGACGATCATCGCCACGATCTCCTCGGTCGGGAAGCTGGGAACGAGCCCGGACAGCGTCCCTCTGAGCCAGCTGGCTGCCCTGGAGATGCGACCCGGCGTCTCGTCGCCCTCGCTCGGTTCCGCTTCCTCGTCGTCGGCTGCTGCTGGTTCCGCTTCCTCGGCGTCCGGTTTGTCGGTCTCCGACGGTTCGCCAGCGTCACCGCCAAAGAGTCCACTGAGCCACTCTCTGGGCTTTCCAAGCGCGTTGCTGAGCAGCTCTTTTGGCTTGCTAACCAGGGACCTGAACAACTCTTTTGGCTTGCCCAGTAGCGACTGGACCTTGTCCAGCAGGGCGCTGGGACCGTCGAGAAGTCCCGTGACTGCCGATAGCAAGTTCCCGAGCAGGTTGTTTCCGCCGGGTCGTGCCGAGACGTCGAGCGTGACCGGATTCAGGTTCACCTCGAGGCCGAGCAGATCCAGGAAGAGGCCGTCGAGGTCGAGGTGGAGGACGCCGGCCGTTTCGTCGTCCTGGTAGACGTCTTCGGCGTCTTCGACGTGGTACTCGTCTTCCTCGCCGTCGGCGTCCTCTTCTTCCGTTTCAGCTTCTTCGCCCTCCTCCTCGGCTTCCGTTTCGTCTTCTCCTTCCGTGGCCCCGGTTTCTTCCTCGGTATCCTCCTTTTCGTCCTCGTCTTCGCTTTCGACTGCGCCTTCGGATTCGTCTTCCCCTCCCTGGGTCTCCTCGCTTTCGGCAGGGTCTGCCACCCCTTCCTCGGCGTCGGCGTCCGCTTCCTCGGGGGCCACGTCGGCGTCGCTCGCGTCCTCGGGCTGGTCGTCGGACTCCGCCATCTCCGCCCGTCCGCCGTCGGTCATCACCCGGCGTGGCGGTCCCGTCGTCCGCTCGGTTTCGTCGAGACGGCTCGAGGAGCGTTCGACCCGCCCCGGATCGGAACGCACCTCGCGGCCGTCGCGTGCAGAACTCTCGGTCATTATACGGGAACACGGACGCTCGTGAGCGTTGTGGGGGTTGGCCTTGCGTATGCGACTAGCCAACTCGCCGGGGATCGTCCGCGAAAACGACCGATCGACGGCGCTACTCGAGCGACCCGACCCGAAGTGCGTACTCGCCGCGCGTCTCGCCCTCGTCGTGGTATGCGACGGGTTCCTCGATGGCTGCGACCGTTTCGCCCTCGACAGCGGCCGCCGTCGCGATTCCGTCGAGGCGCTCGGTGGCGCTCGCACCGGACTCGAGGTCGAACCAGCGGACGGCGTGGGTATCCGGGTCGCGAACGCGGAAGTTCTGGGCACAGGGAGCGACGAGTCGCCCCCCGTCGGCGGCGAGGCCGTGGACGAAGCCGCGAACCTCATCGTCCCACAGGAGGGCACCGTCGGCGTCGAACGCGGCGATCCGGTGTTCGTTCGGATGACGACGCTCCGTCTCGCGGCTCTCGACCGCGTAGGTGTTGCCGGTCACGAACGCCACGCGACCGTCGTCCGCGTAGGCGTGGTTCGGGTAGGCGTACAGCGTCTCGTCCTCGAGTTCGGTCTCGACCGCGAGGTCGACGCGCCAGCGCTCGGCACCGCCGGGCCCCAGCAGGTAGCCGCGTTTGTCGCCGTGACTCGAGACCGCGATCGACTCCCCGTCGAAGGAGACGTCGCCGACGCGGCGGTCGCCTTCCGTTCCGGGATCCCAGCTCCACAGCGGATCGCCCGATGCGGCCTCGAGAACGACGAGCCCGGTGTCGTGATCGCCCATACAGCGGTTGTAGCCGACCGCGAGGCGCTCGCCGTCGGCGTCGAGATCGAGCGCGATCGGCGAGGCGTCGGTCTCGGCAGTCCAGCGGACCGAGCCGTCGGCGGCGAACGCGTAGACCGTGCTGTGCCACCGTCGGATCTCGCCGTCGCGTTCGTACCGTCGCGCCGCAGCGTACAGACGGCCATCCGCTCCGCTCTCGAGGGCGACGACGTAGGGCAGGTAGAAGACGGTGTCTTTGACCGCCTCGCCGAGGTCCTCGACGGTGTCGTACCGCCAGCGCCGGTCGCCCGTCGCGGCGTCGTAGGCAGCGATCGTCCCGGACTCGCCCCGGCCGGCGACGACGATCGTTTCATCGCCGTCGTCACTCGACCCTCCCTCGAGCGACGCGATGCCGACCGCGTGATCCGGATGCTCGACCGTCCACCGGGCCTCGAGCGAGTCGGCATCGCGGGCGGTGACGGTGCCGTCCCACTCGCCGGTCACGACGAGATTTCCGGACTCCGCCACCTCGACCGCCGATCGGGTCCACATATGGCGGCTGCGGGCCGTTTCGATCTCGCCGAGCGGGACCGACCGGAACTCGAGGGGCCGGTCGCGTTCGGTATCGGCAGTGTCGACCATGGTTACTCCTCTACTGGGAAGGTCTCGTGGAGGGTGTCGTGGGCGTCGCCGAGTCCGTCGACGATGCTCTCGCCCTGCACGCTCAATCGCTGAACCGCTCGCTCGGCGTCGCGGACCGCCAACAGCCGTCCCCGCGTGTAGTCGTACTCGGGGTCGTCGCTGTCCATCGCGGCGACCTCCTCCTCGAGGTCGACTAGCGCGGCATCGAGGTGGCGCTCGATCGCCGCGAGGCTGTCGGCCTCCGCGAGGCCCTTGATCGGGCCGTCGAGATGGCCCTCGAGTTCCTTCTCCGCGTGATCGCGGGTGCTATCGTCCCCGACGCCGAGGACGGTCATCAATCCGAGTCGTAGCGCTTCGATTTCGTAGCAGCTCATGGTTGGATGTAGTGATTTTTCGTTCGTGTGTTTCGGAGCGGCGTTACAGCGTCTGATCGACGAGTTCGCTGACGATGCGGTCCCGATCGAGGTGGTCGCCCACGATCCGTTCCGCGTCGTCGTCCTCGACGCCGCCGTACCAGACCCCGTCGGGGTAGACCGCGACCATCGGGCCGTCGCCACAGCGACCCAGACAGGACGAGCGCGTGATGCGGGCGTCGCAGTGCTCGGAGTCCCGCACCTCCTGGCGCAGACGCTCGAGGACCGCCGGCGACCCCATCTTGGCACACGTCTGGTTGGTACAGACCGCGACGTGTTTTTCCGGCGCGTCGTGGCTGTCGGGTTCCTCGTCGATATCGTCGCGGTCGGCGTGGGCCTCCTGGTGGGCCAGCGCGCGGAGCATGGCCCGCGCGCCGCCGACGTCCTCCTCGTAGCCCTCGAGGTCGACCTTGTACTTGCACGTGTCACAGGACATGGAGACGCTGTCAGTCCGCGCCTCCTGCCAGCGGTCGGCGAAGACGTCGAGCAGTCGGGAGTCGGTCCCGAGCGGATCCCCGGCCAGCGCGTCGACGTAGGGGTACTCGTCGTCGAATTCGGCCGTCCAGTCCCGAACCCGCTGGGTGAGGACGCCGTCGCCGAGCATGTACGGCAGGACGACGACCGCGTCGGGGCGGTGCTTCGAGAGTCCGTGTAAGGTGTCTTCGAGCGTCGGCTCCGTGACGCCGATAAAGGAGGCCTCCACGCGGTCGAACTCGCGACCCTCGAACAGCAGGCGGGCCAGCTTGTGCACGTCGCCGTTGGCGTCCGGATCGCTCGAGCCGCGGCCACAGACCACGACCGCGACCTCGCTCTCCTCGCGGTCGACGCCCAGTTTGCCCTCGACGGCTGCGGCGCGATCGTCGAGCAGATCGAGGATCGCGGGGTGGACGCCGAGGTGTGCGCCGTTGTTGATCTCGAGGTCGTGTTCGGCGCGGGCCTGCTCGATCGCCAGGGGCACGTCGTTCTTGACGTGGCTCGCGGCGAACAGCGCACAGTGGACGACCGTCACCTGCGAGGTGACGGGTGCGAGCTGGGCGAAGGCCTCGTCGAGCGCCGGCTCCGCGAGCTCGAGGAACGCGGCGTCGACGGGGATTCCCAGCCGCGACTCGAGGTCGGCGGCCAGTTCGCGGACCTGTTCGTTGGACTTCTCGCGCCGGGAACCGTGGCCGATCAGGAGGACGGCCTCGTCGTCGAACCCGGCTGTGGATGCGTGTGTGGTCTGGTCGGGTGTACTCATCTGTATCGGATGTCTCGATCGTTCGGTTGGCTACTCGTCGTATGCCTCGGCCTGCTCGAGGCTCCGCTCGAGCTTGCGGCGGCGACTCGGCGCGAACAGGCCCGTCTCCTCGCAGTTCTCGTAGAGCCACGTGCCGAAGGCGGGCGCGGCGGCGTCGTCGACGCCGAACCAGTAGCCACCCGAGGACGTCTCCGAGAGCTCACCCATCGGAGCATCGACGGGGCACTCCGCGATCAGGTCCTGCGCGAGGTCGAGCAGGTCCGCGTCGTCGTGGACGAAGGAGATGCCGACCGTGCCACTCGAGGATTTGAAACAGATGGTGCCACAGCCCTCGAGCAGCCCCCGGAGCAGTTCCCGATCGTAGTTCGAGAACGCGCCGAAGCGGTAGTTGCCGCGGCCGTCGACGGGGAGCCCGAGCGCGCCGCTGCGACCGAGCAGACCGCCATCCTCGTTCTCGCCGCTTTCGCCTCCGTCAGTGCCGATCGAGAGCGTGTACTCGTCCTCGGTTCGCGTAATGGACGTGTCGTGGGCGTACTCGCGGCTGGTCGTGTCGTGCTCGAGGTCGCCGCCCGCGATCGCGGCGAGCACCTGTGCTGACGCCTCGTCGTTGGTGACGACCTCGATGCTATCATCTGAAACGTCCCCGCTACCGGCGACGTGGCCCCAGAAGTACGCCGTCGCGGCGTGGCCGGCGAGCGGATCCGACGGAACCTCGATCTCGGTCGCGGATTCCGCGTCGCTCATTCGCCCACCTCCTCGACGACGATCGCGTCCGTCGGGCACGCCGCAGCGGCCTGCTGGGCTTCGTCGATGCGGTCGTCGTCGAACGTCGCGACGACCCGGTCTTCGGTGTCGGTGACTTCGCCCTCGCAGTCGTAGACCGGATCCGCGCCGGGATCGATCGTCGCGAGGCCGTCCTCGCCCTCGACGAATCGCGGGTCGCGGGTCAGGCAGGCGAAGATGCCGTCGCAGGCGTCCTTCTCGATGGTGACTTCGTATCGTGACATGCTAGTCTCAGTAGTCGTACTTCGTCTCGTAGCCCCGAGGCGTGACCATCCGGTCGTCCCAGACGTAGGTGTCCTCGTTGCCGACGACGATCGTCGTCGTCATGTCGATGATCTCGCTCTCGCCGAGCTCCTCGAGTTCGCCGAGTTCGGTGATCATCACCTGTTCGTCCTCGCGGCCGGCACCGTGGACGATGCCGACGGGCGTGTCCTCGTCGCGATGTGCGAGGAGGATCTCGCAGGCCTTCTCGAAGTTCTCCCGGCGCTTGCGGCTCCACGGGTTGTAGATCGTGATCGTGAAGGACTCCTTGGCCGCAGAGTGGAGCCGTGACTCGATTTCCGGCATCGGGACGAGGTGGTCCGACAGCGAGATCGAGACGGTGTCGTTCACGAGGGGGGCACCCAGCCGAGCCGCACAGGACTGGGCCGCCGGGACGCCCGGCACGGCCTCGAAGTCGACCATCGACGCCGTCGCGCCCTTGGACTCGAGGATCTCGAGTGCGAGCCCGCCCAGCGCGTAGACGTTGGGGTCGCCGCTGCCGACGATAGCGACGTCGTTACCCGCCAGCGCGCGGTCGATGGCCTCCTCCGTTCGCGACACTTCGCCACACATCGGCGTGTCGTACAGCTCGTCGGCCGCTTCGGTGATCTCGTCCGGAATGAGGTCGATGTAGGTCGTGTAGCCGACGATGTGCTCGGCCTCGAGCAGCGCCGTCTTCGCGCGGTCGGTCATCCCTTCCGGGTGGCCGGGACCGAGGCCGACGGCGCTCAGTTTGCCGGGCTCGGCGTCGAAGTCGTCGACCGTCGAGCCGACCTCCTTCTCGTTCGAACCGCCGTCGTCGGAACTCGAGGCCCCGCAGCTACTCGAGGACGAGGAGGAACTCGACGAACTCGCACCGCACTTGGAACCGCTGGAGTCGTCGGTACTGCCCGAAGCACCGCAGCTACTCGAGCTATCGGTGCTCGCCCCGCTGGCACTGCTCTCCGTGCTCGAGGCTCCGCATTTGGAAGTCGATTCGTCGTCAGCGTCCGCGTTGGTCTCCGTACTCATGGTTGTCTGGTGTTGGATTCAGAAATCGTCGACGTCACGCCCGCCGCGCGGGGTGACGAGGTACGTTCGGTCGTCGTTGCGCCAGGTCTCGGTCTCGTGGTTGCCGATGATCAGCGAGGTGCCCATCCCGGAAACCTTGTCGTCGTGATCGGCGGCCTCGCCGAGGGTAGTGATGAACTGGCTCTCGCCGTTTCGGCCGGCGTCCGCGCGGCCGGCGTCGTTGACGATCGCCACGTAGGCGTCGTCGGTCCGCTCCTCGCGGACGATCTCGACCGCTTTCTCGTAATTCCGCCAGCAGTTGTAGAGGACGATCACGAAGTCCGAGACCGCGGCCGCCCGCAGCTTCTCCTCGATCTCGTCCCAGCCGCGCCACTTGTCCGACAGCGAGACCGTACAGAAGTCGTTGCACAGCGGCGCGCCGACGTTCGCCGATCCGCCCAGTGCTGCCGTCAAGCCGGGGACGATCTCGATCGGGATATCGGTCGCGTCGTCCTCCTCGGCCATCTTGAAGATGAGGTCGGACTTGCCGTAGACCGACGGATCGCCGCCGGAGACGTGGGCCACGTCCTTTCCCTCCCGGACGTGGTCGAACGCCGCGCGGGCGAGTTCGATCTGGCGGCCCATCGTCGAGCGGACGATCTCCTGCTCGAAGCCGTCCTCGCGGGTTGCAATGCCGTCCTCGTCGGTTTCCGCCTCCGGCAGCAGGGTGCCGTCGTCGCGCAGGAACTCCTGGTAGAGGCTCGAGGCGATGACGACCTCCGAGGATTCGATGACCTCCTTGGCTCGCTTGGTCATGTGTTCCGGCAGCCCGGGGCCGATGCCGACGACGTAGAGCGTGCCGTGATCGTCGGGGGTACCATCGGCCGTCGCGTCCGCGTTCGTCTCGGCGGACTCGGCGTCCGAACTCATCGACCGATCGCCACCGTGACCTCGTTTTCGTAACTGATCTTCTCGAGGAGCAGTTCCTGTTCGGAACCGCCCGCGATCGCGGAGGCCTCGGAGACGCCGGGCCAGCCGATCAGCTCCTTCGACTTCGAGGGCGTCGGCCCCTCGTGTTCGAGCAGGGTCTCCTTGTCGAAGGCGACCACGCCGAGGTCGAGTTCCTGAGCCGCCTCGAGCAGCCCTTCTTCGTCTTCCTTCCGGGTCGCAGTCCCGACGAACTCGACGTCGTCGACGTCGTAATCGGTTTGCTCGAGGGCCTCCTCCCAGGCTGCGAGGAAGGCCTCTTTGCTCGCACCGGAGACGCTGCCGGTACCGAGCACGACGCCGTCCGCTTTGTTGCGCTTGAGAACCGTCACGTCGTCGTCGACGAGGACCGCTTTGGGGCCGTCGAGCCGGGCGACGGGACCGAGGTTCTCGTCGAGGACGGCGAGGTTCGTCTTGACAGTCGAGTCGCCGTTGACGACGTGGGTGTCCATCGCCTTCGCGCGGGACTCGACGCCTTGCTTGCCGGCCGCCTCCGAGGCGGTGGTCATCGCCGGGACGGCACCCATCGTCGCCAGGTCCTGTGCGACCTGATTCGCGCCGTGGTGGCCACCCGTGATCGGAATGGCCCACGTCAACTCCTCGTCGACCACGCAGATCGCGGGGTCTTCCCACTTGTCGTCGAGCAGGTGGGCCGTCTTCCGCATCGCGATCCCCGACGCCATCAGGCCGATGAAACAGTCGTACTCGCCCCAGTACTCCTCGAAGACGTCGCCGTGATACTCGATGATGTCGATCGCCTCGTAGCGATCGCCGATCTCGGCTTTGATCTCCTCGGCAGTGTCCATCTTCCGCCCGAAGGAGATGATCGCGATCTCCTCGGCGACTTCGCCGTCCGAATCCGCCGTCGAACAGTGACCTCCGTCGTCGTCTGTCTCGGAACTCATTGCCTCCCTCCGTACCGATTCCATCTAGTTCGAACGCTCACGAGAGAGACCATATTCTCCCACCCTAATACAAGCTACGTTTCCCATACACAACATTGGTTTAATTTCTCCGGCGAAGTAACGCATAGATAACTCGTTCGCGGGACTCGATAGAATCGGCCCAGCGCTATTCGTGGCCGGGCATCCCCTGTGACTCGGTGCGATCGAACCGCGACCGGTTGGAAGTACTCGAGGAACGCGACCTCGAGCGTATCGCAACCAAGAGCGGGCAGATTCGTCCGGACGGAGGAAGCGGGTCGATTGAGCGGTAGTTTTCTATCTCTATGATAAGCAAAATTAATTAGTGGTAGGGAAAGCTATAACTAACCAAATGGCTGAATACAGACGAACACGGCGAAGATGGCTCGCCACGTGTGCGGGTACGTCACTTGGGATGGCAGCGCTGGCTGGGTGTAGCAGTAACACTGACGGCGATGCGCCGACTGCAGAGAACGATCCCGGTGTCGTCTCGGGTGACGGGAGTTACGGGTCATGGCCGATGGAACGGTACAATGCGAGAAACCGACTGTCAGTGCCACACAGCGGTCTCGATGGTGAACCGGAAGTACTCTGGACGGTGGAGTTCGACTCTCCCGGGGACATTCTACCACCGGTTGTCTACGAGGATACCGCATATGTCAGCGAAAGCCGTGGCGCGTATACTGCAATCGATCTTGAGGATAGCGGTATCGTCTGGGAGTACGAATCTGATGGGTGGGTAACACCTGCTGTCTCCGAAACGGCAGTCTTTGTCAGTGGAGATGGTATCGAGGCACTCAATCACAAGAATGCAGATGTTCTCTGGACGACTGACCATGATGATTCTGTCGAGACGTTACGGATCTACGACGACATTGTCTATGCGGGAATTGGAAATCATGTCGTCGCTATAGACAGTAAAGGTGACGAACAACTCGAGTTCGAAACTGCTGCAACAATACAATCACTTGCAATTGATGAGAAGTATATCTATGTTCGGGCCCAGCCAAATGAAGACAAAAATGATTTTATAATTGCTGGCTATGATCGAAAATCCGGTAAGAGACGCTGGGATCATGAAATATCTCATGCTGAGCAGTGGAGCGATGATCGGCTCACAAAAACGTTCCCAGTTATCGATAAGAATGTATATACTGTGACTAATGACGCGATTATTTCAATAGATTCCGATAATGGTAACCGACAAAAAGTCACTGAGTTGGATCAGTCATCTTGGACGAGACCCGCTATTTACGATAATACTGCCTATCTAGAACGGGGCGCGATGGCGTACGACCTTGAAACGGGAGAACCCCCGAACGAATGGGATCCCGAAGTGAGTTCTGATACACCGCTCGTCGTCGCTGATGGGACGGGCTATACGATCGATTCCGCTGGTGTCACGGACCCGCACAAGTTAATTGCAGTCGATCCTAAATCTGGTGAAATGATCTGGGAAAAACGGGCTTCAGAACAACTAGGTTTTCATATTCCGATTGTTTTAAACGAAATGATAGTTATTATGCAGGATTCTGTTCAGGATTCACACAAACTAGTCGGATATGGTTGATCTAAAAATAAATCAAAAATAATAAATCATATTTTGCATTTGCAGGATTCAACCATCTACGTAAATAATCCCCCATTAGTTGTATTTCGGTATGTGTTGTATGTTGATCTATTAGGTGTTATTTGGATTTAATATAGAAAGCGAAGAGTTTGGCCCTGTTATTTAATAATATCAAACTAATTTACTCTAGTATATATAATATATTATAAAAATTACATAAATGTGAAAAACTAGCAAGATTGGGTATTTGCTTCTGGCCCAACCTCCCTCCAAGTTTCCGTACAATAGGTTGTTCCTTGGGAATGAAAATCCCCATCAGCAACAGCAGGAATCGGCCCACCCTTTTTCACGATCGCACCCGGCATAACCACGATTACCTCCGTGCCGGTCTCGAAGTCGACCGCCTCGTTTCTGCCGACCTGAACGCTCGAGCCGTCGGAGAGTTCGACTTCGACGGGGCTCTCCTCGGCGACGTAGGTCAACCGGTTGCTGTCGGACGGATCGCCGATCGTCGAACTTACCTCGAGACGGGCGTACTCACCCGCGACGTCGACGCGCCAGAAGTTAATCGTGATGTACCACTTGTCCGGCATGTAAAAGAGGGCGGGGATGCCCGGCCAGGGGGCGCGGTTGTGCGTCTGGATCGCCATCGGGTGATGGTGGGCGTCACTGTCGGTGTCCATGATCGATTCGTTGCTCGCGCGAACGGCTGAGACGTGGTCGCGTTCGACTTCCGTCGCGGTCAAATACGTCGGCGATCCCGATATCTCGTACTGGGCGTCGTCGTGAACCGGCGACCCCTCGAGGTCGGCCGGATCGGGGTCGTAGTCCGCGTTCGCCAGTCCCTGCACGTAACCCAGGACCTCGTTCAAATCGTCGACCTGCCCCTCGGTGTTGTCGTCGATTTTGTCGTTGAACTCCTCCATCTGGCCGCTGTACTCGCCGTCGAACTGCTCGAGCCAGTAGTAGAGCCGATCGAAGTACGCTTTTCGAATCTGTTGTTTTGCCATCGATTCGGGCGTCTCGTAGGGTCCATCGTCGACGTACTCGTCCTCGTACTCCGCTTTGATGTGTTCCTTTACCTTCTCCGGCGGTGACTCGTCGTCGGCCAGCTCGTTGATCTTGATCCGAAGCGGATCTGCCTTCCAGTCGGCCGTGAAGTTCTCGTGGACGTCCTCGAGTTCCTCGTCGAGCGTTTCGGAGATCCTCTCCCGTTCGTCCGGAATGACGTCGCTGGAATCGAGCACTCTGTCGTGCTCTTCCCCGATGCTGTCTTTGGCCGTCTGCTCGAGTGCGTTCGGATCACTGTTTCCGAGGTCCGACTCGAGTTGGGTCGCAATCTCGGTTTCTGCAGTACTGTACTCACTCGCGCTCGTGACCTCGACGAGTGCGTTCTCGAAGCCGGTCCGGAAGGTGACGTTTTCGTGGGTCCCGTAGTCGGTTGCGATCGGATCCGGTTCGACCTGGAAGTCGTCGTAGGCTTCGTAGTATACGCCACCGGCCCGGAAGCCGTACGCGGCGTCGATCGTCACCGTTGCGTCGACGTCGACGCTGTCGCTTTCCGTCACCGTCGTCGTCACGGTTTCGTTGTTTTCCGTTTTCTCGTACCCGCGGGTGACTGCGACGTCGACCGTCGCATCAGCCGTGATACTGTGAATCTCTCGGTCGTACGTCTTGCCGTCGGGTTGCGGGGTGTGGGAGACGCTGTCGACGGTGATGTCGGTAACGCGCTCCTCGTCCTCGCTTCTGGATCGATGCCAGTCTCCGCTGGGCGGATCCGGTTCCGGTACCGAACCGGCCGTGGCCTCTCGATCGACTATGATGTCCAGTTCGTAGAGTTCGTCACGAATGTCGTGGACACTCCCGTCGTACTCCTCGGACTCCTCGATGGGAAGACTACTCGAGACGTCGTGATCTACATCACCTCCTGCGCTCCGTATGTCGGATTTCATGTCCGACGATTTCCCCTCGAGATACGAGGCGGGATCCCGGGGGCTCTCGAGTTTGTACTCGATATACGTGGCTTCGGCGACCGACTCGACCGGCAGTTCGATCTCCTGCTCGGCCACACCCATGCTGTCGGTACCGTCCTTGATCAGTTCCGAAAGCGGTGGCACCTCTGGAAGCTCACCAGTTGCCTCGTCGCCGAAGATCCAGTCGTTGAGAACCCCGCCTTCGTTACACAGCTCCTCTCTGAAGTTGACGTTTTGGTTCACCGGGATTGTCATATTGTCCGGCATCTCGCCGTCGGGACCGGTTTCATTCAGCTGCTCCATGTGATCATTGAGGTCCTCGGAGAACGTGGTATTGTTACTCGGAACGACATCGTTCATGTCGATCTCGGGATCGACGCCGCTGATCGTCGTCGTGAAATCAAGTGACATACACAGGTACTGCGGGCGCATCGCTCGATCGGCGTCAGGGTCGCGCGTCCCGAAGGTGTCCTCCTGGACCGAGTAGATCGCGTGGTTGGTGAGTACCTCGGTGTGGTCCGTCCCGATCGTCTCCGTAAAGTCGTGGTCTTCAGGCGTTACCGTCTTGTTCCCGAACCGGTTCCAACTCGCTTTCATGTATGCGATCGGATACTGTCGAGCAGCCATCTCCTGCCCGAGCCCGTCGAGGGTGGTCGGGTCCGGCATCCCGTCTTCCTCGGACTCGAAGAATCCCTTGTTGAGTTTCGATTCGTATTCGTTCATCTTCTCGTTCAGTTCGAACACCGGCGTTCCGACGCTGACGCTGATCGATCGTGTTTCAGCTGGGAGCTCTTCACCATCGACGTGGCCGCCGAATTCGACATCGTGAATCGTCGCGGTGACCGTCCCCTGTTCGACGTCGTCGTCGAAGGAGCCGATCTCGAGTTCGACCTTCTCGATGGCCTCGTCGGGGCTGAGTTCTCCGTCGTCCGGATCGGCAGCGACTGGCTCCAGAGCAACCGTCGAGCGAGAATCCGGACCGACGGACTGATCAGCCGCGGGTATTCGCTCGACAGCTCGCAGATAGATCAGTAGTTTCACGTACTCACGAAACGCCCCGGATTGGTCTGACGCGGACGAAATCCCGTCCACGTTGCTTCCAGTGGTCGTGTTGATCGGTGCCCCACCGGCCTGATGGGTCGCCTCGAGGACGGCGGCTCGAAATTCAGCCTGTGCTGCGGTTTCGGTCCGATCCATGACGAGTTCGGCGTCGCGGTCGATCCTCGGTTCGGATCGCCGTTCGAGCATCACGATGGTCGCGACGCTCACGACGAGCAACAGGACCGCGATTACCGCAAACGGAACGTGTCCACGCTCCGCGATCGTAACCGTTGCATCCCGTTTTCGTTGATCCGCTCCTGTCATCATTCCCACGTTTGGACGGTGATCTCGATCGTTCCGGTCGATACTTCCTCCTCGAACGTTTCCTCGAGTGCCGTTTCCTCGGCGGGGGTCAGCTCGTCGCCGAATTCGTCGTAGGTCGTTCGAATCTCTTCGCCAGCCGGACTGGTACGAAGATCGTCGGCAATAATCCTCGCGAGTCCCGTTTCGGCACCGCGATCGCCGTTCACGAGGTGGTCGTTTGCATCGATTGCATCCGGCTTCGTCCCCGTTATATCGTCCTCGATATCGACAGCCGCGGCATCGGCTATTCGCCGATAGTTGTACAGCGTCACTGCATGCTCCATCAACGACGACTCGAGCGTATATTGAGTCTGCTCGGGCGGGAAGTAGCCCTCGACCATCGCGGAAGCGATTTCCTCGCCGACGAGGTCGAAGCCATCGTCGATCTCACTGCGGTGGGGAGAAGCCTCCTCCCCCTGCTCGAACAGGGTTGCCAACCGCTCGGAGTCGACCGATCGAACGGTCGCCGAAACCTCCGTCGTCGAACTCGAGACGTCCTCGGTTCGGGGTGGTCGCTCACCGGCGGTCGCCGTGCCGTTGATCGAGGCACCGTCGTAGGGCTCCCAGGTGGCGACTGCATAGACCGTCCCCTCGCTTCCGACCAACCGTCCGCGAATCGCTCCGTCCACCGACCGTTCGACATCGTGTCCGTACGCGAATAATTCAGTTCCCTCGATCTGGAGATTCGTCATCGCTGCCTCGCCGAGGAGATCCGTTGCCGAACCGTACGTCGTGATCTCGTACAGTTCGTTCACGTCGTCCGGTTCGAGGTCGTCCGGAGTGTCGTAGTGGTCACTGTCAGTGGCTGCATACCCTGACTCGTTTTCTTCGCTTACGTCGTACGTGATCGTCACTGTCGATCCGGACAGGGTTTGCAACGCCTGGTCACCACGATCTCCGTCGATCGGGTCGTCGTCACTCTGCAGGTAGAGTCCGATCAGCAACACGGTCGCGCTGATGATCAGAAGCGCCAGCGATACGTCCATCACCGTCGAAATCCCCCGATCGCGATTTACCATACGCTCACCCGGAGCGTTCCGGAGCGGATGTCTGCCCGACTGACCACCGCAACCGGGATCGACCTGGTCGCGACGCTCGCACGATCGGGGACACCCTCTTCGTCGATGTATCGTTCGAGTTCGGCGATGTCGGACGCATCCGTCTCGTCCGGATATCCCGACGGGAACGTTGTCCCGGCGATCCGCTGTTCGCCGCCGTGGTCGATCACGGTCACGGTCACGGACACCGTCGACCCTGCCGGGAGCGAGCTGCCCGCGATGTGATCGTCGATGTCGTCGGCGCTATCGGCGGCGTTGAACACGCCGTCCTCCTCGATGTCGTCCCAGACGTAGTCGATCGTCCGATCCGCTGTCGCCTGCTCGCTCGATCCTGGGAGGATCGGGTGGGCCGCCACGGCGTAGAGGCCGAGGGCGATGGCGAATATCGAGACGGCACAGATCGCCGCGAGCGGTTCGGTCTGTGCCCTAGACGGTGACGAGCGTGACATACCGAACACCTCCACGATTCTCGTGCCAGTGTGGGTCGTCGAACTCCTCTGAAGTCAGGCTGGGACCGCAGATTTCGGTCCACTCGCCCGCTTCGTCGATCGTTCCGTGGCAATCCTCGAAGTCCGCCCCGACGACGGTGATCTCGAGATCGTACGTGCCGGTCCAGATCGTCACTTCGTCCTCGTCGCTATCGGTGACAGCATCGAGATCGCCGTCGACAAGCGTCACGGTCTCGGTATCGCCCTCTTCGAGTCCGGGAAACGGCGCAAAGTCGTAGTCGATCGCGTCGATGTCTGGGGTATCGTCACACCAGAACCCACCCCGGTTGCACGTGAACCCAGTTACCGTCGCTTTGAACCACCCCTCCGAATCGTCGACGTCGATCGTTTCCGTTAGCTCCGTCCCATCGACCTGAACGTTGGTGTCGCTATCGGCGGTGCCGTCGACCCTGACGCGGACGGTTCCGGGGATCTCGATGTCCTCCTCGTCGAGATCGTCGTCCTCGTCTGCGAGGTCCTGCGCGAGAGCATCGTTGTTCGTCGCTTTCGCCTCGATCCCGACTGTCGAGTCCTCTTCGACAGCCACCCTCCGAGTGACGATCTCCCCGTTGGCAGCTAGCTCCGTGCCCGTGTTTTCGACATCGGCAGCCTCGACCAGGGCGAAGAACTCGCCCGTCGCATCGGTGTGTGGATCCTCGAGTTCGGCCCCGAATTCGTCCTCGAACGATCGGCCGTGCGTGACGTTCTCGAGTCGGTCGTATCCGTTGACCGGGACGACGGTTCCGTACGCGAACCTCGCGTGGGAACTTCCGTACTCGTTTTCCATCGTGATGGTCTCGTGATCGATCGTCACCACCGCCGCGTCGTGCTCGTACGATGCGCTGGCGGCGTACTCGCTCCCTGTCACCCCCTCGATCGTGTTCGCTCCCCGCTGTGCGTCCGGCGGTGGCATCGACGGGATACCGAGCGCGATTCCCGCGAACGTGATGCTGGCGATGACCATGGCGACGTGGACGTACCACCCGTCGACCGGGGCTTCGAAATCCATACTCCCTCTGCTCGCCCCTTCTTATTTAAAATCGAGTTTGTACAAGAGTACAATAAAGCCGAAACTCGAGTCGAGCCGATCGCGGGTGAGGGCACGCTCAGACGGGATCGAGCAACACGACATCGATCATCGAAACGGTCACCACGAACAGTAGCATCGACGAGAGCAGCGCACGGCCGACGTGGTATCCGAACAGCGTTCGGTCCATCCCGTGGCGGAGTGCGTACGACAGCGGCGTCAGAATGACCACCAGCATGATCAGATAGATCGCGATGACGACTCCGAGTTGTTCGACCGGTATCGTGGTCGCGTCGCCGAGTCTGTCGCTGGTCGCGAAGTCCTCCGTCGTGAGCATCCCCGCCATGCCGACCGTGGCACCGCCGACCATTGGACCGAAGTACGCCGCGGTGTTGTCGAGCGTACTGGTGACCTTAATGAGTGACCGCTTCGTCTCGGCTTCGACGTTCTCGAGTTCCTCGAGGTGGTCGGCCATCGAAACGATGGCGCGACCGGCCGGCTTCCCTTCTTCGCCGGCGATCGCGAGCAACGCGGCCATGCTGCGTGCACGCTGACTCGGAACGTTTCGCAACGCACCGTAGGGTCCGAGGAACGCCTCTTCGACGCCCGTGTGAAGACGACGCTGAACGCCAGCGGCGTGTTCGAACACGTCGCCGGTTTCCGCGGGGACCCGATCGGCGGCGAGTTCGATCGCGGACTCGACGGACTCACCCTCGGCGACCTGTCGGCCAACGATGTACAGTGCGTCGGTCAGATGCGTTTCGACGTCACGAACGTGGGTCCGAATCTCGAGGGTCGGCCGGTAGACTGCCAGCAGGGCAACGCCGATACCGACTCCCCCCGCGACGACCGCGGAGAGGTACGCGGGTCCGAATAGTTCGATGGCGGTATAGACTACCCCGCCGGCGACGAGCCCCCAACCGGCTCGGAGCCAGAGGTGGTCGGGGAGGTCGGGATGATCGTGATCGATTTTCGGCGGCGGAAACGCAACGGGTCGGCGCACGAGTAACCACAACGACGCAGCGATCAGTACGGCCGGCAACACCACGTTGTACAGGAGCACGAACATCCAGATGTTGAGATCGACACCGGCCATCGGTGCCACGGGAACGATCGCGATCAGCGCCATCGGAAGCAGAATACCGAAAGCAAAGAGCATGGTAGTCGGTGCCCTGATCGACGCCGTGAACTCCGCCATCCGGTTTCGAGTCCCATCGAGAATGGCAGACAGGGAGCGATCGAGCGTGCGCGCGCGCTCCCCTTCCGGGGCGTCCTGTGCGGTCGCGAGCAGCGTCGACGAGCGTCGAAGCGCCGGGAAGTGTTCGGCCCACTCGTCGGCGAACGACAGCAACCCGGCGTACGGCGTCCCTTTCGACCGGTTGACGTGTACGCCGAGGCTCCGCGCCAGCGGTCCGTCACCGGTTTCAGCGGCGAACCTGACCGCGTTCTCGAGCGAGGGTTGGATCTGCATCCGCAACACCGCTCGCCCGATGAGATTCGGCGTCTCGCCCAGCGCCTCCGTCCGCCGGAACGCCGCCTGGAGGTGTGGCCAGGAGTGGATCGCGTGGGCCGACCCGAACGACGCCGTGAGTACGAAGACAGCGATGAACGGTATCGACACGTTTACGAGTAGGAGCGGGACTGGCACGAACGCAGCAGCGAATCCCGCACCGTATCCGGCCTTGACGACCGTCTCGGCGTCGTATGGGGCACCGACGAATCGAATCGAGTCGATGAGTTCCCTGCTCGCCTCGACGTCGTAAGGGTAGAGACCGGCGAGCACGCGAACGACCATCGCCGTCATCAGTATCGTCATTCTCTCACCTCGTTACTATCGGGTAGCGTACGCGGCGGCCACTTCCGACGGCGAAACTCGCCCGTCTTCTGCGAGTTCCCTCATCAGTTCTTCCCGCTCGACAATGGCTCGTCTGACATCGGCGTATTCCTCGGTCGGCCCACTCATCGCCTGGACGTAGCGACTCTTCCCTCGGTCGATTCGACCGGTCGATGCCGTCTCGGTTCCGTCGAGTTCGTAGAGGGATTCGAACCGAATGTCGTCGCCAGTGCCGAGCACCTCCTCAATACGAGCGATCCGTCGACTCCGTCCTTCGGGTGTCCGATAGGCCTGGACCGTGACTACCAGGTCCGTCGCACCGAACGAGGAGGGTTCGACATCGAGATCTGAGACGACACGCTCGTAGACGTCGTCAGCGCCGTCCCCGTGGATCGTTCCGAGGACGGCGTTCGCGTTTGCCCCGACTCGCATCGCTTCGTAAAGAACGCGGGCCTCTTCACCGCGGATCTCCCCGACTACCAGCGCACCGTCACCAAGCCGGAGCGCCGTCCGGAGCGCGTCGGCTGGTGAAATCTCCGGCCCGCGGCTGGTACCGGTCCGGAGCGCCTGAACGTCCCGGCCGACCGATTGCAACGGACTGACGGGCAGTTCGGGGGTATCTTCGATAATCACCGTGCGTGTATCCGGCGTTACCTCGTAGAGCAACGTCCCGAGCAGCGTCGTCTTCCCGGCCCCGCGGGTCCCGGCGATCAACGTCGCGGCGTTCCGTTCGATCGCCGTCGAGAGAAAGCCCGCGGCTGCCGCCGGCATCGTTCCGTTCGCCACTAATCCCGGCAGTGTAAACCTGTCGTCGGACTGTTCGCGGAAGGCGAAGGCGGTCCCGTCCGCGACGGGATCGGTGACGCCTGCGATCCGGAGTCCGCGACCGTTCGCCAGCGACGCCGTCGCGTCGACGGTCGGTTTCGCACGCGAGAAGGCTCGCCCGCTCGTTCGCCTGACCCGCGATGCCAGCGCTTTCGCACCCGTCTCGGTGAGGTGGACGTTCGTCTCCATGGCTTCCCCATCGAGTTCGACCCGAAGCGGGTTCGCGGTCACCGGCGACGTGACGTAGACGTCGGTCACCGCCGAATCGGCGAACAGGTCCTCAAGAATACCGTACCCTTCGGTGTGTTTCTCCAATACCGTCGTCAACGTCGGATCGACCGGTTCCTCCGAGACGAACTCGATCGCCCGCGAGGGTGCGCGGTCGCCGTCCACCCATCCTTCGGCGATCGCCTCGTAGCCATCGATCACCAACTCGCGTTCCTCCGGCGACAGCGAGAGGTCGACGACATCGAGCTCGTACAGCGGGAGTCGGTCCGCTCGCTCGTAAATTCGGGTCGTACTCCCGGTCTCGAGCTCCCTGATATCGACGAGTCGGGCCGTCTCGTCGATCGTCCGATCGATAAAGTAGTTCGCGATCCCGACCCCGACGCGGGGAGACAACACGTCCGTGTATCCGTCGACCCCCGCAACGACCTCCAGCAGCCCGGACTCGAGGGCCACATCACCGATCTCGTCGACCCGACTATCGAGCCCCGCGGCAGCACCGAGTGGATCCCGGGCGACATCGCGTGCGAGCACCTCGTCGCGTGATCCGAGTAACTCGATGAACCGTCCGGCCGCTCCCAGAAAGTCCGTCTCGTCCCGGTCGTACCGGTATTTCAATCCGTCCGAACTGACGACGATCGACTCCATCTCTCGTTCCGATAGCATCTCGACGACCGAGTGGCGGCAATCAGGTGACTCGACGAGATTGCCGCTGCACTCCGACGCGTCGACGTGGATCGTCCGGTCGTCGAACGCCATCTCGCAGTCGCATCGACCTCGAGCCGCCGCGTCCCCGAACAGTCTCTCGAACCCGATCCCCGGGAGGAACGTCCGCACCAGTCGGCCGGAGTCGTCCGTAGACATACCCCGTTTGGACTCGCCTTCTCATTTAAACCACAACTCTCCCGCGGGATCGCTCACGGCCTCACACGGGTTCGAAACTGACGCTCGATCGCTACTTCTCCCAGTCCGGCGGCGCTGCGACGACGACCGGATCGCCGTTCTCGTCGGGCAAAAGCGCTAGTCTGAGCGTCCGTTTCCCGCTCCCGCCGATCGCGGTCGTTCGGTTGTCGGTCGGATCATGGTAGACGATCGGTTCGTCGATGAATTCCTGCTTTCTCGTTCCGTCGTCCAGGACGTATCGCGCGATACTCATGTCTGCTTTGCGTACCGGTTCGATCTCGAAGTGTGTGACGCCCGTTGCCGTGAGCGAACCGGCCGGGACGGTTACCTCGACGACACGCCGTGGATCGGGATGGCCAGCCGGTGAGAGTTCTTCGTTCTCCGTCAGGTCGACCGCTGCCCCTTCGATGTCGGAAATCCCGGTCTGTAGCTGGCGGTCCGTATTGTCGTCTGCGCCGTCCTCGAGTGCGACTCCCGCAACGCTCAGGACTGCCACCGCCAGCAACACTGCTACTACGTACCGAATCATAGGAGCCGTGACCGCAGCGACCCCACCAATCCGCCGTCGTCCTCGTCCGTCGCGGGTCCGTTCGTGGCCGAGTCACTCTCACCGAGCGCCGAATCGACGGTCGACTGATTCGCGGATGAGGCCGGTCGGTCCGCACCATCGTCGACGATCGACCGCGACGTGCCAGTCCCGTCGACGATCCCTTCGACCGATCGTTCCGGCTCTCCTTCGGCGTCGTCGGGTTCCTCGAGTCCGCTCTCACCGAACGTGAAGACCGTCGGTTCGCCGTCCGCGTTGGTAGTCTCGGTGGCCGTTCCATCGGTTACATCCTCGTCTCTCTCGGGAGCTTCCGGTTCCGTATCGAGTAGCCCACCCTGGAGATCGTCGAGTTCGACCTCGAGTTTATCCATTCGGCGTTCGAATCGGTCGACCGTCGCAACCGCCGACGCGGCGTGGCGTTCGACGTCGTCGTTGATCGACTCCACGTTCCCAACGTACCCTTCGATCGACTGAACGGTCGCTTCGAGGTCGGCGATCCGTCGGTCCTGTTCCTCGAGACGCGTTTCGAGTTCGGCGACGGTTTCCGCCAGCGAGGTCAGTTCCGACAGTTCCGCGAACGTTACGTCGCCGTCGACGACGACGCGCTCGACGGCCGACAGGCGCTGCTCGAGTCGCTCGATGTCCGTCATGGCCGTCCTTCCCGCAGTATCATATTTAAATTCGGACGGTCGAAACTGCACCACTCGATCGGTACCGACACGCTATCCGACCACCGATCGATCACTCGTGATCGGCGAGTTCGCGTGCGCTCGGGCTCCCGCCGCCGTGTGGCGTATCACGGGCCCGGATCTGGGCAGCGTGGATCGTTTCGGTCGCGTCGTCGATCACGACCACTTCGCCGGGGTCGGTCGGGAGCCGCTCGTCGAACGAGTCGTTCATGTACGTCGGCTGGGCGGCGTTCAACGCCTCGAGATCCGCCCCTGCGGTCAGTCGGTGTGACACCAGGACATCGGACTGAGAGATCGCGATTTCCGAGACGGCGCTCGGACGCTGGGTCGCCAGTACGAGACTGACGCCCGGTGCTCGCCCACGCGTGAGCACCGTGTGCAGGGCGTCCTCCGCGATGCCGTCGAAGAAGGTGTGTGCCTCGTCGATCAACAGCCACGGGAGGCGATCGATGCGGTCGTCGACGCGTGCCCGGTAGAGCGCCTCGGCGATCCCCCGGCAGACGGCGTTCATCGGTGCGGAGTCGAGCCCGGAAACGTCTACCACCGTGATCTCGGTGCTGGCGAGGGTGCTGGCGTCGAGTCCGTCTGGGTCGAACACGCCCCACGTATCCGCGAGATCGATGTGGTTGACTGCGGACCGTCTGTCGGTGTCCGGCGCGTCGCTTTGCTCGACGTGGCGGCGCATGTCCGCGAGCGTCGGGTGCTGCTGGGCGGCTTCCCAGACGAGTGCGCCGGCACCGGTCTCGGCGGAGAGCCCGAGCAATGAACACCACGACCGCGGGCCGAGCACGTCGGCTGAAACTGCCGGCTCGTCGACCACTTCGACGGGGACCGCCTCGCCGTCGGCGGGTTCTGCGAGCGTCGAAAAGACCCCCATCGGGTCGATAACTACCGGTGTGACCCCCGCCGCGCGGGCGAGTTCCTCGGCGACGACGCCCATCGTGAACGACTTTCCGTAGCCGCGCTTTCCGACGATCAACGTCGCGTGGGGACCATCGAGGTCGAGGTAAAGCTTGGTTCCCTGACTACCGTCGAGTGCCCGATACCGACCCACGTGACCGGCCTGCTCCGTTGCAGCGTCAGCGCCGCGTCCGATGACGAAACCCATAGTCCGTCTCAGCCCCTATCATATTTGAAGTTTCGATCTTGGGTTTAAATGGAAAGGGGCGGCCAACCAGGGTATGGGTTCGAAACAACGACCGATACCCACGCTATCACTCTCGAGTCCCACGCGCTCGTTCGTCGACGACGACCGGGCGATAGAGGGGCTACCGATCAGACTCGTAATCGCACTCATCGTCGGCGTGATGTCGCTGGGAATCATGCTACAGATGCTCGGCGGGATCGGTGATTTCGGAACGAAGACCGAAGTCGACCTGGAGTTCCAAGACGAGAACTATATTTCGGAAGGAGACACGGACAGTTTCACGGTGAAAGTAGTCGACGAAAACGACGAGGGAGTTCCTGAAGCGACGGTGATCGCAACCGCTGGCAGTGCCCGGATGGATGCGGTCATCGGAGAGACCGGTGACGACGGCGAAGCGGATTTCGATTTCGAGGATGTCGAACTTCCGCCGGATGCCGACACCGGTAGTATCGAGTTCGAAATCGAACCCCCGACGGACTCGGATTGGGAAGACGGCGAACCAAACAATGAGTTGACCGTCGTTACTGACGGCTAAGGCCTGGTGGCCACGCCGGGAGGTGTGGTTTCGATTTCGACTACTGGTCGTCCCCGTTTGTTGTGTCCGTGCGCGTTTGTTGTTTTATTGTAAGCTATTGCCAGTACGGGTGAGCCATTTATCCTCGACGACGGGCGATCACGACGACGTCGGACTGCTCGTTCCCGAGTGCGTTCGACGACACCACGGATCTCCACGATTTCACGGGGACGACTGAAGAATCCCGTCCGTCACTGCGGACGTCGAGACGATGCGGACGATGACCGACCCCCTCGAGGCCTGCACCGTCCTCGAGGACGAAGTCGACACCACCGAGCCGAACGGTTGGAACGATCGGCGGCCGGTCGCTTCGAAACGGCTGCAACTCCGCGTCGAATGCGCAGTGATTTCCGTTCGACAGTACGATCGATGCGTCGCTCCGCTCGAGTTCCTCACGGAACTGCCGACGGCGTTCGTTTCCAGGCCCTCGGCCGAGACTCGTTGGAACGAGCGGACAGTTACTGACGTGCCCCGACCCACGATCGAGAGCGGTGGGACGGAGCCAAAACTGACGGAATCGGAGACGCAAAAGATCGGTCTCCTGACGACTCAGACGGAGTCGGAACGGTCGGCACAGCGCGTTTGCGCCTGGCCGACCCGCTCGGCGACCGAGTGGTACGCCTCGAGGGCCTGTGCGTCGGCATCGTGGTCGTGGACTGGAACCCACCGCGCCTGGGCATCGGCGACCGCGTCCTGTCGTTCGACGAGTGTGACGTCGACGCCGAGCGTCCGACCCAGTCGGCCGGCGAGCGAGCCGTGCCCCTCCCGATCGGCCATGTTGAGGACGACAGCGGCGACCGGGGTCTCGAGAGTGACAGCGAGGTCGTGGGTCCGGAGAGCGTCGACTAGCGCCGCTTTGTCGGGACTCGTGACGAGTACCGCGAGATCGGCGGCCCGAAGTTCGAACCCGACATCGCGGGCGAGCCCGCTAGGACAGTCGACGACGACGCGCCCCCAGCCTCGTTCGACGCGTTCCAGCACCCGTTCGAGGGCCGCAATCTCTGACGCGCGTGCCCCCGACAGCGTTCGACCGCAGGGCAAGACCGGGACCGAACCGCTCGTCTCGACCGCATCGACCGGGTTTGCCCGGCCAGCCAGGACGTCGTGGAGGTCGGGACCGGTCCCGGGCGGGAGATCCGCGCCGGTCAGGTCGGCGTCGACGACAACGGCATCGAGTTCGTGGGCGAGATTCAGCGATACCGTCGACTTCCCGACGCCACCCTTGCCCCCGGCGACAGCGACGATCATCGCTCGTGTTCGAGCACCTCGTTCGTCGGCTGCCAGCGGTCGAGTTCGCCGAGAACCGCCGCAGGCCTGGTTTTCTCGCCCTCGTGGCGCTCGCTCGAGACGACTTCGACGAGGGGATCGGTCGGCTCGGCGGGGCTCGCGAAACCGATGCCTCGGCACCGACCCGGACGGACCGTCGCCTCCCAGCGATCGTCGTCGTTCCAGTGTGGATCGACGAGTCCGTCGTGTCGCGGCGGCCAGACCGGGCCGTCGAGCAAGAGCTGTAGACGAACGGTCTGGGGAGTCGAACGCGTGTTCGTGACCGTCACCCGGACCATCGTGATGCCGTTCGTTCGTTCCGAATTCGTTTCGAGAGTAACCATGGAGTGACTATGTCCGTGTCTGCGTCTGATCGTCGAGGTCGCTGTGTGAGTTTGTACTGTCCGCAGGATCGACCATCGTCAGGTCCTCAGGCGGGGCGAGTATCCAGAGGTCGTCGCCCGCTCGCAGCGTCTCGCTGTCCTCGGGAAAGGGACGCAACTCGTCCGCGCGGTCGAGGACGAGCACTCGTCCGGGTAGCCAGCCGACGAACTCACCGGCGAACCGGCCGTCGGAGTCGATCGAGAGCGTCGTCACCGTCTCGTCGACCGTCCGGAGCGTCGACGCGAACTCGTAGCCGTCGGTTGGCTCGTCGGGACGGGTGACCAGTCGATAGCGCTCGTCGACGGCGAAGTCGTCGACGCGATCGACGTCGACGAGCACGGTCGCAACCGACCCGGTGGCCGTTCGAAGCGTCCCGGTCGCGATCAATCGGTCCCGATCCCCGGTCGACCGGATCTCGACCGGATCGCCGAGACTCGCAGCGGGTGAACACTCGGCGCGGATCGCGATTCCGGCGGTCTTCGGGGGAAGCATCGATCCGAGTCCGGCGGACCGTCGGCCAACGAGGACGCGGTCGATCGTCCCGTCGTCGGCCATCGTCACGTCGACAAATCCGACGTCGTAATCGCGTTCGACGCGGCGCTCGATCCGATCGCGTCGCTCCGGCGTCGACAGACCGTGGGGAAGCGTCATCGTCGCTTCCGAGAGTGCCTGACGAACGGACGGGTCGACCGAGCGATATCCCTCCGCCTCCGCGATCGCCTCGGGCAACTCGAGGGCGACGGCGAGTCCCGCCGATCTGATGGCGGCCGCTGGCTCACCGCTCGCGTCGATCCGCGAGAGATCGGCGACCTGGCAGGAGAGCCGGTCGCCGAGTCGACTCCCGCCCGCCGCAACGATCCCGGCGAGCAGGAACGTGGCAAGCAGATACCCGGCACTGAACTGGTGATCGAGGGGAATACCGTCGAAAAACACGTTCGCGCCCAATACCGTGTACGTCAGGTGCCCCGCGACCGTCGAGAGGCCGAGCAGAACCGCGGCACCGGCGGGTGGCGAGCGTGTCGTCGCCCAGCGGTACCCCGCAGCTGCGAGTAGCCCGACGATTCCTGCTAGCAGTGCCATCCCGACGACATCGATCGCGGCGGTGCGGACGAGGTCCCAGAGGGTACCCACGTCCATCATCGGTCGTTCACCTCCGGCGAGGTGCCGGCGACGAACGCTCTGTCGCCCTCGGTAGGGGACACGTCGGCGGCGAACCGCCACTGGTCGTCGCTACACACACCGAGGGTCTCGGCAGCCACACGGGAGTCGCCCCCTAACTCGACGGATGTCACGGCCCGACCAGCTTCTTCCAACAGTGTTGCCGCCTCGAGCGCGTGGTTATCGCCGCTCGGCAGAACGACGATGCGGTGTCGGGGGGCATCGAGCAATCGTGTTGCTGCGGTCGTCTCGACCGCGACCGTGACTCGTCCCACACCGCCGTCGAAGCCGATGGTGGCGGCTCGGTGGGCAACCGGTAGCGAGCCGATGGCCGTGCCACGATCGTCGGCGGAACCACCGCCGTCGTCGATCGAAAGGACGTCACCGCGGACGCTCTCGTCGCCAGCGGCGATCGCGACCCGGTCACCCGGTTCGATCCCCGTCGGAAGCAGCCCGGACACCGTCACCGCCCTGGTTCCCGCCGACAACGTCGTCGCGACGCCCTTTGCGGGCGGGGCGGCGGCGACGGTCGCCCGACCACGTCCGTCGATGGAAACGTCGACGAGCGAGAGTCCGTACTCGGTCCGAAGGCGGCGCTCGAGGCGGCGTTCCAGTTCGGAGAGTTGCAGATCCGCCGGGAGCCGCCAGGCACCGTCCTCGATGGTCGTCCGCAACTCGGGAGACAGCGGTGGGTACCCCTCGAACTCGCGGATCGCTCCCGTCGGACGGATCGTCACCTGACCCATGGCGTCGACGGCGTCGACCGCGTCCACGGACAGGGTCGGCCCCCTGACGACCGGGAGCGACCGGCTCTGGGGAAGTTCCGCTGCAACGCGGTTCCCCTGGTTCGTCGTGACAACACCCAACAGACCAGCGACGACCGCTGCCATCGCGATCCGGGGAGCGTGTGAGAATCCGGGAGCGAAGACGCCCGCGTCGATGCCGGTCGCGACCGCGACCGGGGCCGGGACGATTCCGACCAGAAGAGGGAGAGGTCGATCCAGGGCGATGCCGACGCCGACCGCAGCCAGACCGACCAGGATCGCGGGCACGAACCCGACCAACAGGCCGTACGAGATGCCGATCAGTGCTTCGTATGGAAGAGGTGCCATATTCCACACCCGTCACTCCGCTCCCGGCGCGGACTCGATCGGTGCGACGCCCCCGTCACCGGCGAACTCGAGCGCGAACGTCTCGCTCAATCCGGCTTTCGGGCGGTATTTCGGTACCGAGAGGAGGTGTTCGATGTCGGCGTCGGCCGCCGGGGTGACCGTCTCGAGTTCGAACACCGCGTCGGCGGCACGGAGCGTCGCCGATCGATTCGGCGGTTCGTCCTCGAGACAGTAGAGGATCGCGAGGCCGTCCGTCTCCACCATGCGGTCTTTGAGTTCGTCGAGGAACGACACGTACGCCGACCGGTCCCGACGTTCGAGTTCGTCGATCGGGTCGACGATCAGATTGGCCGCGTCCGGAAGTTTGTCGATCAGGGAGGCCGCCTCCTCGAGGGCGTCGTCGCCGGTGACGCGTCTGGTCGTCGGCGTGCCGGAGCCAGTCGCGGCGGATTCGATCGCTCGACGGACGTTCTCCCGCGACCGCTGCGTCGAGAGATAGAGCGTGCCGCGGACGCCGGTCGCCCGATAGAGGATGTGCTCGGCCTGACTCGCCGGTTCGGCGACGAGTGCGACGACGGACCCCGGTGAGAGGCCGCCCCCGAGTCGGTAGTCGAGTTCCTCGATGCCGATGGGGAGGCGATCACCGGCGTACTCCGGAGGGGCCCGGTCGCTCGCGGTCTGTGTGGCGAGCGTTTCGACGATTTCGTCGAACGCCGTCGTGACATCGTCGTTCAACAGTGGCGAGGGGCGGTCGGGGACGCATCCAAGAAGCGGGACCCCGTCCCAGCGGGTCGCCGGCTCCGGGATCTCCGAGCACTTGTTCAGGATCGCGCCGTAGACGGGAACCCCGAGCCGGCGCGCCATCTCGATCGTCGTTTCGGCGGCGTCCAGCGTGCGGTCGGTGTTCGACGCGAGGACGATGACGCCCGCGGACTGGGCCAGCGGGTCGACGACATCCGGACCGGCACCGGACGGACAGTCGATCAGGACCTGCTGTCCGTCCGCCTCAAGGCGTTCGTCTAGGGAGTCGAACTCGAACGCCTGCGAGGACTTCGGCGCGGGAACGATGCCGACGGTCGGTTCACGCGGATGGGGCTGTGCGATCTCGGTGATATCGGCACCACGATCGAGGTCCGCGATCGTCGGCCCGCGATCGCGCTCCGTCATGACGTGGAGGTTCGGGAGCTGTCTGTCGGCATCGATGGCGAGCGCTGGCGTCTCCGCTCGCGCGAACGCCTCGGCGAGGCCGAGCGTCACTGTCGACTTGCCACAACCACCTTTCGATCCGGCGATGGCGATCATGCCACCGTTGGCCTCGCCTTCCCTTTTGAATATGGACACAGTGAGCCGACCAATTCCGTGCCGGTTCGCTGCAGGTGAGGCTCCCCCTCGCCGACGGACGCCAAGTAGCCAACGAGCCCTACGATCCGCGATTCGCCCAGTCGCCGTAGAGGAACGAGCGCTCGTAGCCCGCCCCCGTCACCGCATCGCCGATGACGACCAGCGCCGAGGCGCGATACCCCGCCTCCTCGACCTTGTCCGCGATGGTCCCGATCGAACCGACGATCACGTCCTCGTCGGGCCAGGAGGCGTGGTAGATCACCGCGACCGGCGTCTCGGGGTCGTGGTCGTCCTCGAGCAGGCGATCCATCGTGTCCCGAACCGCGTGGGTCCCGAGGTAGATGCAGGTCGTCACGTCGCCCATCTCGACGAACTCGGAGATGTGATCCTCCTCCGGTGTCAGGGTCTTGCCCTGGGGCCGGGTGAAGGCGACGTGGTTCGAGACCTCGTTGAGCGTCAGTTGGGTCCGCAGCGTCGCGCTGGCCGCGAAGGCCGACGTGACGCCCGGCACGAAGTGGGTCGGTACGCCCTCGTGTTCCAGGGCATCCATCTGCTCGAGGGCCGCGCCGTAGATGGCTGGATCGCCGCTGTGCAGCCGAACGACGTTGTCGCCGTCCTCGTAGGCGTCCCGCATCAGCGGAATCAGCTCCTCGAGGTCCTTCCCGACGGAATTTACCAGTTCGGCGTGGGCACAGTACTCGTCTAACAGTTCGCTGTTGACCAGCGAGCCCGCGTGGACGACGAGGTCGGCCTCCTCGAGCAGTTCCTTCCCGGCGACGGTCAGCAGTCGCGGGTTGCCGGGCCCGGCACCGACGAAGGGGATCCCCTCCTGTTCGTCGCCGGCGCTGTGCTCGAAGATCCGGTCGTCCAGTTCCTCGCGGCGGCGCTCGCCTTGGGAGTCGATCGCGTCCTGCGGGTCGTTTCGTGCGTCGTCAGTCATCGGTGTCCTCCACAGTCGCCGCCCTCACAGCCCTCGGCGCGCTCAATGTTGACCAGCCTGCCTCCGTCGGAGGGTACCTCCGACGAGGATCGCGAACCTTCCTCGGAACGCTTCGCGTTCCGATGTGGATCGCGCTCGCTTCGCTCGCGCTCACCTTCGATTCGCTCACCGCCGTCGGTTACCGGCTCACCGCTCGTCGTCGAGTCGTCTTCACTCGAGTCGTCGGAGCCGTCGGTCTCGAAGGCTGCCGTCGCCTGCTCGACCTCGAGGTCCTCCTTCTCGGCGTAGGCGAGCGTGTAGTAGTCTCGCTCGTCGATCGCTTCGGGGTCGTCGGTGACGATGGTATCGCCCTGTTCCATGAAGAGCCGCCGGCCGTAGGTCACCTCGTAGCCGGCATCGACGAGTCCCTCGTGGGTGGCCGGCGCGTCGGTGACCTTGAACAGGATCATCCGGTCCGGGCCCGTCGGACTGTGTCCGGACGCGGCCTCTCGTAAGGAGAGGCCCGCGCCGGCCTCGATCTCGACCCCCATCGCGGTCGCGAAGGCAGTCACCGCGCTCACGCCGGGAACGATCTCGAGGGCGACGTCGGGGTGGAAGGCGTCGATCGTCCGGCGCAGGTGGCCAAACGTCGAGTAGACGTTGGGATCGCCCAGCGTGACGAACGCGACGTCGCCGTCGCGGGCGTTCGGGGCGATCTCCGCGGCGGCCTCCTTCCACGCCGCACGGAGCTTCTCCTCGTCTTTCGTCATCGGGAAGTCAAGGTCCCCGATCTTCGACTCGTCGACGTGGTTCAGCGCCACGGTCCGCGAGAGTCGGCCCGGCGAGTAGACCACGTCGACGCTCTCGAGGACCTCCTTCCCGCGAACGGTCACGAGGTCGGCCTCGCCGGGACCGAGCCCGACGCCGTAGAGGGTCATTGGTGACACCCCCCGCTCCCGTCGGCGGCGACTCTCTCGCCATCGTCCTCGGCCGTCGCGCTCCCGACCAGCATGTACACCGGGTTGTCCGAGTCGAAACTCGTCGCGCCGGCGAGTTCGTAGCCGTGGCTCACCTGGAACTGGACGACCTCCTCAAGCAGGTCCCGTTCGCGGAAGGCTTCCGTCGCCTTGCCCGCGACCTCGAGGCGCGAGACGTTCATCACGACGCGGTCGATTTCGGTTTCGACGGCGTGGTCGAGGACGGCCTCGAAGTTCCGGCTCCCGCCCAGGAAGAGCGCGTCGGCGTCGTCGGGCAGCCCCTCGGGCGCTTCCGCGTTGCGCAGTTCGACCTCGGCCCGGATCGAGTCCTCGTTCGCGGCCAGGTTCTGCTCGGTCGTCTCGAGTCGCTCGGGTTTCCGTTCGAGGGCGGTCACCCGCCCGGCTCGCTGTGCGGCTTCGATCGTGATGGCCCCCGTACAGGAGCCGACCTCCGCGAAGTGATCCTCGGGCTCGAGTGCGAGTTTCGAACCGACGACGGCGCGGACCTCCGACTTGGTCGGTCCGGCCTTCGCATCGTGTGGAAGCGCGATGGGTGGCATCATCCGGTGGAACAGATTCCGGCCGTAAAACAATTTTGTTTGGGGTAGAACAACTGTGCTTGCTCGAGGCACCCTACCGAATCGGATCGCCTGGCTCGGCGACTCGTCACCACTCGATGCCGCCGTTTATTCCGACGACCTGACCGGTCATGTACTCGGCCTGGTCGCCGACGAGGAACCGGACCATCCCGACGATATCTTCGGGTCGGGCGAACCGATCCAGCGGAATGTCCTCGCGGATCTTCTCTCGAACCCGATCGGGAACCGTCTCGAGCATGTCCGTCTCGGTAAAGCCCGGCGCGACGCAGTTCGCCGTCGAGCCGTGACTCGCCAGTTCCAGGGCGAGCGTCCGAGTGAACGCGAACAGGCCGCCCTTCGAGGTCGCGTAGTTGGCCTGTCCGTAGTTACCCTGCTGGCCGACCACACTCGAGATGTTGATCAGTCGCCCGTGATCGGAGGTTTTGACGTCGTCGTAGAACGCCTTCGTGCAGTTGAACGTTCCGTGGAGGTTGACGTCGATGACCGCTTGCCAGTCCTCGTAGGTCATTTCCTCGAACGTTCGATCGACGGTGATCCCTGCGTTGTTGACGAGGACGTCGATCGCGCCGAACTCCTCGCGGATGTCCGCGGCCATCCGTTCGACCTGCGCCGGGTCGGAGACGTCGGCCTGGACGGTGATCGCCGTCTCGCCGTTTTCTTCGATCCGCTCGGTCACGTCGCGTGCCTTCGCGTCGGACGAGCGGTAGTTCACTGCGACGTTCGCACCACAGCGGGCGAGTTCGAACGCGATTTCGCGACCGATTCCACGCGAGGAACCGGTGACGAGACAGGTACGGTCGGTCAGGGGTCGACGCTCCAGTGGTTCGAGTCGGGGAACCGTTTCAGCCATACCTGCACCCACACCACCGTTTGCATTAACTATTTAATCCGTTTTCAGAACAGTTGAATGGCAGTTCGAGCGTCTCTCTCGTCCACTGTCGTACGTCTGATGCGGTCCCCCGTCCCGAGTGACCGGCGACCCCACGACCTGTCCGTGGGGTCGCCGGCACTGACTGACAACGGTCCGTACGAGTGCGTGGTGTGGAAGTCCTCGGGTCCCGCTGCCGTCGCAGTGTCGGTCCGGACCGCTGCTGCGACGACCGGAATCGTGAATTGGCAGGAGTCCCAACGGATGGATACCCCATGAGTACGGACATCCCGGACGACCCGATCATCCTCTTCGACGGCGTCTGTAACCTCTGTAACGGGTTCGTCCAGTTCATCCTGCCGCGGGATACGGACGGGCAATTTCGGTTCGCCTCGCTCCAGTCCGATGTCGGCAAACGGTTGCTCGCCGAACACGACCTCCCGACGGACGAACTCGAGTCGATCGTGCTGATCGAGGGCGACGACTGCTACGTGAAGTCCGCGGCTGTCATCCGAATCGCGAGGCTCCTCGGAGGGGTCTACGCGCTGCTCGGGCCGTTTCGGTTCCTGCCGCGGTCGATTCGGGATCGGGCGTACGACTTCGTCGCGGCGCGCCGGTATCGCTGGTTCGGCAAGAAAGACCAGTGTGCGATGCCGCCGGCCGACGTCGACGTCGGTGCGCGATTCCTCGAGTGAGGACGCGGTGGCTCCGTCGCTCGTCGGCGTCGTGCAGGCTCAGTCGTCGGCGAGCGCGAGTTGCCGGCCCAAAAGCGCGAGTGGGTAGCCGAACACGGCGACGCTTGCGACCCACGGCAACAACAGGAGCCCGTACATCGTCGGCCCGTATCCGAACACCGAGACCGGAGCGATGGCCCCGATCGCGGCGATCGGCGTGAGCGCAGTGACCGCCACGAGTGCGATCGGGGTCCGGCCACGTTCGAACGCGTGTCCGATCGGCAGCCAGAGTGCGGTCGCCAGTCCGAAACAAAGCGGGACCGCATACACTGGCGGTCCGGCAAGTGCGAGCGCGACTCCTCCAGCGGTGAGCGTCGCGAGCACCGACAGGCCCGCCAGCCCGCGCGTCTCGAAGCGCCTGCCGAACCGGCGTGCCACGCTTCCCAGCAGGGCGTATCCGACCCCGAGCGACGCCAGCGCGACTGCACCCGGCGCGGGGCCGGGGCCGGCCGCGGTCGACCCGACGACGAGGAAGCCCACTGCTCCGACGCTACCCACTGCCACGATCAGTCGCTCGAGGGTCGTGTCGTCGACGGCAGCGACCCCCAGATCGATCCGTCCGATCGCCACTCCGGCGAGTGCGAGCAACACCCCCGGAATGGCACCGCCGCTCGCCCCGTGTGCGAGCGCCGTCGGCCCGGTCTCGAGAGCGAGCGTCGCGTAGCCCCTCGCGGCGTCGAGAACGCCGCCGTTGCCGTAGGTGACGTACGTCTGCTCGCCGAAGTCGTCGCCCGGGTCGCGGTCGGTTCCGCCGGTCCACGTCACGGCGTTGCCATCGACGTCGGCGGCGGGGACGTGGTTCGTGACCCTCGTCCCCGCGGGAGTGTGTAGCGTAACTCGCTGCGCGACGATCTCGTAGCGAGTGAGCGCGGTTCCGACCGCGAAGTAGTCGACGATCCAGGTGTCTCCGACTCCGGATCGGGCGATGTCGTCGACCGTATAATTCACTACGACGGAGTCGTCCTCGAGCGACGGCTCGACCTCGCGGATGTCGTCGTCGGCGGCGTGGTATCGTGCCCAGGCGTCGTCGACCGCGGCCTCGAGTGCGGTCGCGTTGGTGCGGTAGCGCTCGGCGGCGGCGTCGGTGACCGGCACGCGGGCGTGCCAGCGCGAATCGCCGGTTTCGTCGACGTAGATGTCGAGCGTTCCCTGCTCCGTCGCGCCCGCGATCTCGGCATCGTTGGCGGTGCCGGGACCACAAACTCCACAGAGCTGTGTCGGCGGTGGTGCGCCGGCGACGGCGGCGATACCGGTCGCTCCGACGAGGCTACAACAGAGGAGGGCGATAGCGAGGCGTGCGAGGCGCATCGTCTCCCGCAACGAGTGTCAGCGTAAAATACCTTATCGGAAACTGAATCGAATCGCAACCGATCGCAGTCGTCACGCGACGCGGACGATCACTCGTATTCGTAGAACCCGGTCCCGGTCTTCTTGCCGAGGTCGCCGGCCTCGACCTTCCGTTTGAGGAGGTACGCGGGCTTGTAACGGTCGCCCAGCTCCTCGTGAAGGGTTTCGGAGGCGTGGAGACAGACGTCGAGACCGATGTGATCCGCCAGCGTCAGCGGCCCCATCGGGACGTTGGTCCCAAGTTCCATGCCGGTATCGATGTCCGCCTTCGTAGCGACGCCCTCGTCGTAGGCCCGAATGCCTTCGTTGATCCAGGGCATCAGGATGCGGTTGGTGACGAAGCCGGGCTTATCGTCGGCCTCCCAGGTCGTCTTCCCCAGGTCGTCGGCGAGTTCGTGTGCCAACTCCGTCGCCTCCGCGGTCGTCTTCTCGCCGACGACGACCTCGACGCCCTCCATAATCGGGACCGGGTTCATGAAGTGCAGTCCGATCACGCGCTCGGGGGCCTCGAGGTCCGACGCGATCGAGGTGATCGAGATCGTGCTCGTGTTCGTCGCGAGCAGGACGTCGTCGTCACAGACCCGCTCGAGGTCGGCGAAGATCTCCTGTTTGACGCTCAGTTCCTCGAGGGCGGCCTCGACGACGAGGTCGCAGTCGGCGAGGTCATCGAGCAGTGTCGTTCCCTCGATTCGGTCGCGGATCGTCGACGGGGATTCCGCGAGATCGTCTCGCGCGTCCAGCCGTGAGAGGCTATCGTCGATGGTGTCGAACCCGTTCTCGACGAACGTCGACTCGATGTCGCGCATCACGACCTCGTAGCCGGCCGTCGCCGCGACCTGTGCGATCCCGCTGCCCATCGTCCCCGCGCCGACGACGCCGACACTGTCGATCTGCTGACGAACCATACGCCCTAGATGCCCGGAGATCGGCGTAAGCCTGGCGGTGGTCGCCGTCGGCCGCGAACGATGGCTTCACAAAAGGACTTGGACGTTCCCGTCAGAAACTATAACAGCGTCCCCTGCGACGTACCCGTCATGTGTCGGGAGACGAAGCGCGAACCTGCGTGGGTGTCGGCGATCCGGCTGGCATTCCTCCGGGGGCAGGTCGACGTCGACGGCGTGATGGAAGAAGCGAACCTGATTCCCGGCCGCGAGGGGACGGTTCGGGACGTCCTCTCGACGATGGCGGACCGGAACCTCCTCGAGCCGGTGGATAGCTCCGAGGACACGTACGTTCCGGGACCGGTTCTCGTCGAATCCGACCGATACGACCTCGACTTCACCAAGGCGTCCGACGGCGGTGCACACCGATGGCGCTCGAGCGGGTGACCCCGCTCCGGCCGTCGATGACCGCGTTCCCACCACATAGCGTAAACTATGTATTGACTAGGGCTGTATCCCACGTAAAATGGGTATACTCACCGATACGAAGGTCTCCGAAAAGAACCTGACGACAGTGCCGAAACCGGTTCGAAACTTCCTCGATGTCGGCGAGGGCGATCGGATCGAGTGGCACGTCGAGGACGGACAGATCGTCGTCAGGAAACTCGAGTCGGAGTAGTACGGCCGGACAGCGCCGGGATCGAACGTCCGCTTCGACGAGCGGGGACCCCACGGGACGCGTCCGGGGGGTCGGTCACAGATCGTCGGGGCTGTCGATGTCGCGGCGCACGCCCGGATCGTCGACGGGGACCAGCGCGCTCGCGTCGCTCTCGCGCAGGATCTCGCGACCGCCGATATCGCCGTCGACGTCGGCGAGCGCGTCGAAGAACCGCTCGTCGAACAACACCGGGTTTCCCCGCTCCCCGTCGAACGCCGCCGCGAGCGCGTCACCGGCGTCCGCGGCGTACGCCGAGACCAGCGAATCGACTGTCGACGGAGCGACGAACGGCATGTCCCCGAGCGCGATGACGGCCGCGTCGTACTCGCGGTCGCGCCCGCGAATCGCCCGGATACCGGTTCGGAGCGAGGACGCCTGGCCGGTGTCGTAGGCCTCGTTGACGGCGGTTTCGACGGGAAGACCCTCGATCGCGTCACCGACCCGGTCAGCCTCGTGACCGAGGACGACGACGACCGGCTCGACGCCGCTGCGAACGAGCGTTCGTGCGGCCTGACGGACGATCGGCTCCCCCTCGAGCGTCGCCAGCAGTTTGTTTTCGTTCCCGAAGCGGCTGCTCGTCCCGGCGGCGAGCAAGAGCCCCGCCACGGCCGGCGAATCGGATGGATCCACCGTCATCGTTCCAGCGCTGTCGCCGGAACGACGTCGACCGGTTCCTCGGCGGCGACGCCGTTCGTCGTCAGCACGAACCCGTCGGCTCGGCTCGCGCGCGTACTCGAAGAGAGAACGCTCGGATCGAACGTCTCCTCGTAGATCGGGAGCGGTGAGTCGACGTGGCCGAGTCCCGTCGCGGTCCCGTCCTCGAGCGTGACGGGAATCGCGTAGGTGAAGCCGGCCGTGGCGATCCCCACGTCGTGGGCCATCCGAGCGGACACCGTCGGGAGGGAGGCGTCGCCGGTAAAGAACGGGCGGGCGACGAGTGCCGTCACGAGATAGGCACCGACCGGTTTCCCCGGCACGGCGATCGCCACCGCGTCGTGGTCGGGCAGCCGTGCGACGCCGATCGGTTTCCCCGGTCGGAGCCGCACGCGGTGGAACAGGACGTCGCCGAGCGCGTCGAGCGTCCGGATGACGTAGTCCTTGTCGCCGACGCTCGTCCCGCCGGTCGTGACGACGACGTCGTGCTCGCGGGCCAGTTCGTCGATGCGGGATTCGACCCGGTCGTTTTCGTCGGGGACCGACCCCTCGTAGGTCGCCTCGTGTCCCCACGAGCGGACGAGTCCGGCCAGCATCGGCGAGTCGAGGTCCCGGTGGCGTCCCTCGTGGATCTCCGTGCCGGTCGCCAGCAGGCCGACGGAGGTGCGCTCGCGGACGGCGACGCCGTCGATCCCGAGGTCGCCGAGCAGCAACGCGTCCTTCGCGCCGAGTCGCTCGCCCGCATCGAACAACTTCTCCCCCTCGCTGACGTTGCTGCCGCGTTGGTAGACGTAGGTTCCGGGTTCGATCGCCCTCCCCGTCAGTCGGCCGTTGTCGACGGTCGCTTCCTCGCGCTTGAGCACCGCGTTCGTCGACGGTGGCAGCGGTGCACCGGTCGCGATCCGGATCGCCGTGCCCGACTCGAGGCCGGGTGGCTCGTCCTCCGGGTAGACCGGGTCGTCGACGACCGCCAGCGGATACTCGTCGGTCGCGTCGAACGCGAAGCCATCCATCGTCGCGTGACTGTGTGCGGGGACGTCGACCGGCGCGTGGATCGGTTCCGCGAGCGTCCGGCCGGCCAGTTCGTCCAGGGAGACGCGTTCCGTCTCGAGGGCCGGCAGCAACTCCGTGCGGAGCGTCCGAACGTGGTCGACGGCCGCGTCGAGGTCGATCAGATCGTCGCCGTCGTGGGGATCGTCGGTCGTCATCGGTCTCTGTGAACGGTCGAACCTGTTTGTCGGCAAACACTCATGTTTATTTGTGTGGTACGGGATATCATATACTGTGGTAAATAGTATGCACATAGTGCAGGGTTATAAAAGATGACGACGAGCGTCACACGACCATCGCGGTTCGGACGGAGGAGGATATAAATGGAGTTCGATGGGGAGTTCGAACTCGAGGACGTCCCGCCGGAGAAGGCGTGGGTCGTCCTCTCGGACCCGATCGCGGTACGGAATTCGCTGAAGGGGTGTCAGTACATCACGCCGATGGACGACGACTTCAGCTACGACGACTACGAGGCTGACGAGGACGCGGAGACGCTGCCCGATGCCGATCCGGAGGCCGTCGCCGCGCGGGCGTTCGTCGAGGGCCAGGAGTACGCCGCGCTGATGCAGGTCGGCGTCGGAAGCGTCAAGCCCCGCTTCGAGACGTCGGTGACGATTCAGGAACGCGACGAGGAGGAGTTCATCATGACCGCGACCGGTACCGGGACCGCCAGCGGGAGTAGCTTCAGCATGGATTCGGGAATGCACATCCACCCCCTCGAGGACGGGGAGGGGTCCCGCATCGAGTGGTGGACCGAGGCCGACATTTCGGGTCGGATCGCCCAACTCGGCTCGCGAGTCATCAACCCCGTCGCCAACAAGATCGTGAACAACTTCTTCAGCGACATCGAGAAACAGATGAGCGACGTCGACGAGACGGATTCGGGCATCACGGACCGGATCCGTGGCATGTTATGAAAGCGGCACAGTTCGAGACCCACGAGCCCGATACCGTCGAGGAAGCCGTGAGCCTGCTCGAGAGCCTGGACGACCGGGCGATCCTGGCGGGCGGACAGAGCATGGTGCCGATGCTCCGGTTCCGGCTCGCCGTGCCGGAAACGGTCATCGACATCAACTGCATCGACGGGCTCGACTACCTCGAGGAGGAGGACGGCTGGCTCCGGATCGGTGCGCTCACACGTCACGCCGACGTCGAGGAGTCGGCGCTGATCGACGAGCGGTACGGCAGCTTCGCCGATACGGCACCGCTGGTCGCGGATCCACAGATTCGAAACCGCGGCACGGTCGCCGGCGCGATCGCACAGGCGGATCCGAAAGGCGACTGGGGTAGCGTGGTGCTCGCACACGAGGGCGAGGTCGTCGCGCAGGGTCCGGACGGCGAGCGAGTCATCCCCGCCGAGGACTTCTTCCTGCTGCCCTACGATACGACCCTCGACGAGAACGAGCTCATCACCGAGATCCGGGTCCCGACGCCGGCCCCACGCGAGGGCAGTGCCTACCACAAGCTCAAACGGAAGGTCGGCGACTACGCGATGGCCGGCTCGGCCGCACGGCTCGTCCTCGACGAGGACGGCCGAATCGAGAACGCCGCCATCGGGCTCACGGCCGTCGACATCACGAACGTCCGGGCGACCGACGCCGAGGACCACCTCGAGGGCGAGCGGCCCGGCAGCGAGGTGTTCAAACGCGCCGGGGAGCTGGCGGCCGAGCAGTCCAACCCCGAATCGGACGAACACGGCGACGCGGGCTACAAGGAACGCATGGTAAACGTCCTCACCCAGCGCGCGCTCGGCGACGCCGCCGAACGCGCGGGACTGGTCAAACGGAGGGTATCACAGTGACAGACACGCGCGAAATCACGCTGACGGTCAACGGCACCGAACACACGATCGACGTCGAGCCGCGACAGCTGCTCGTCCACGCGATCAGGGAGGAACTGGACCTGACCGGTACTCACATCGGCTGTGACACCGGGAACTGCGGGGCCTGTACCGTCCTCAAGGACGGCGAGCCGATCAAGTCCTGTCTCATGTTCGCGACGCAGGCCGACGGGAGCGAACTCATGACCGTCGAGGGAATGGAGGACCTCCCGGAAGCCGGCGAGGACCTGCACCCGCTCCAGGAGGGGTTCCGCGAGGAACACGGCCTGCAGTGTGGCTACTGCACGCCCGGGATGCTCATGTCCGGCAAGGCACTGCTCGACGAGAACCCGGACCCGAGCGAAGAGGAGATCCGCGAGGCGATCAGCGGCAACCTCTGTCGGTGTACGGGCTACCAGAACATCGTCCGCTCGATCGAGTACGCCGCCGAGGAACTCGAGGCGGGAGAGATCGCGGCCGCGGACGGCGGGGTCGTCACGGACGCCGACGGCTCGACGATCACGCCCGCCGAGATGACCGACGCGGACGGCGAGTTCGACTGTGGCGTCGAGAACTGCTGTGGCGGACCGATGACCGATCGCGATCACGACTCGATCGCCGGGGGTGAGAGCGAATGAGCAGCGACTCCGAACGGTTCGCGGAGGCCGAAGACGGCGGCCCACAGCCCGAGAAACACTGCGGCCACGGCCGCGGCGGGATGGGCGAGGAGGTCAAACGAAAGGAAGACCAGCGCTTCATCACCGGCCGGGGCAACTACGTCGACGACATCAAGAAGCCGGGGATGCTCCACTGCGAGATCGTCCGCAGTCCCCACGCCCACGCCCGGATCGAGGACATCGACAAGTCGCGAGCGCTTTCCGTCGACGGCGTCGTCGCCGTCCTCACCGCCGAGGACCTGCTCGAGCACGACCTCGCGACGATGCCGACGCTGATGGACGACACGCAGGACGTCCTGGTCAACGACAAGGTGAAGTTCCAGTCCCAGGAGGTCGCCGCCGTCATCGCGACCGACCGGTACACGGCCAAAGACGGGGCCGAGAAGGTCGTCGTCGACTACGACGTCCTCGACCCGGTCATCGGCGCGGAGAACGCACTCGAGGAGGACGCGCCGGTGATCAGGGACGACATCGAGGGCAAGGAGGACAACCACTGTCTCGACTGGGAGACCGGCGACGAGGAAGCGACGGCCGAGGCCTTCGAAGAGGCCGACGTCACGGTCAAAGAGGACATGCTCTATCAGCGGCTCCACCCCGCACCGATCGAGACCTGCGGTGCGGTCGGGGACTACGATCCCGGCAAGGACAAACTGACGGTCCACATGACCTCGCAGGCACCACACATCCACCGGACGCTGTTCGCGCAGGTCTCGGGGATCCCCGAACACAAGATCCGGATCGTCAGCCCGGACGTCGGGGGCGGCTTCGGCAACAAGGTGCCGATCTACCCCGGTTACGTCGTCGCCGCGGCGGCGTCGTACGTCCTCGAGGAGCCGGTCAAGTGGGTCGAGGAGCGCTCGGAGAACATCCAGTCGACCGGGTTCGCCCGGGACTACGACATGACCGGCGAGCTCGCCGCCACCGAGGACGGCGAGATCCAGGCGGTCCGAACCGACGTGCTGGCCGACCACGGTGCGTTCAACGCCGTCGCCCAGCCCTCGAAGTTCCCCGCCGGCTTCTTCAACATCTTCACCGGGTCCTACGACATCGACACCGCCTACGGCACGCTGACGGCGGCCTACACCAACACCGCGCCGGGCGGGGTGGCCTATCGCTGCTCGTTCCGCGTGACGGAGGCGGTCTACCTCATCGAGCGGATGGTGAAAGTCCTCGCGGACGAACTCGATATGGACCCCGCCGAGATCCGGCGGAAGAACTTCATCCAGCCCGAGCAGTTCCCCTACGAGAGCGCGACCGGGTGGAACTACGACTCCGGCGACTACGAGAAGGCCCTGGACAAGGCCCTCGAGATGGCCGACTACGAGAGCTACCGCGAGGAACAACAGCGCCGGATCGAGGAGGATGCCGACAAACTGCTGGGTATCGGGGTCTCCTCCTTTACCGAAGTGGTCGGGGCCGGCCCCGGCAAGTCCTGTGACATCGCGGGCGTCGAGATGTTCGACTCCGCGGAGATCCGGGTCCACCCGACCGGGAACGCCACCGTCCGGGTGGGCGTCCAGACGCAGGGACAGGGCCACGAGACGACGTTCGCACAGATCGTCGCCGAGGAACTCGGGATGGACGTCGACGACATCACCGTCGAGCACGGCGACACCGACACCGATCCCTACGGCCTCGGGACCTACGGCTCCCGGAGTACGCCGGTCGCCGGCGCGGCGGCCGCCGTCGCCTCCCGGAAGGTCCGCGAGAAGGCGAAAGCCATCGCGGCCAACGAACTCGAGGCCGCCGAGGAGGACATCGACTGGGACCGCGAGAGCGGGGAGTTCCACGTCGCCGGCGCGCCCGATCGCTCGATCACGATCACCGAGATCGCCGCCGGCGCGTACATGAACCACCCCTCGAGCGAGGAACCCGGCCTCGAGGCGGTCAACTACTACGATCCACCCGAAATGACGTATCCGTTCGGCTCGTACATCGTGATCGTCGAGGTCGACCGCGAGACCGGCGAGGTCGAGTTCGAGAAGTTCGTGGCCGTCGACGACTGTGGCAACCGCATCAACCCGATGATCATCGAGGGCCAGATCCACGGCGGACTCGCCCAGGGGATCGGGACGGCGATGCTCGAACACGTCACGTTCGACGACAACGGCAACGTCACCGGCGGCGACTTCATGAACTACCTGCTGCCGACGTCCATGGAGATCCCCGAGTTCGAGACGGGACACACCGTCACGCCGTCGCCCCACCACCCGATCGGGGCGAAAGGGGTCGGGGAGTCGCCGACGGTCGGCTCGCCGCCGGCGATCGTCAACGCCGTCGTCGACGCGATGTCCCACGGCGGGATCAGCCACGTCGAGATGCCGATGACGCCCGACACGGTCTGGGAGAAACTCGACGAAGCGGGACTCGCGATGGACCCCGCCGACAACATCGCACTCGAGTTCGATGGACAGCGAAGCGACGGGACGGCGGACGACTGAGCGTCGTCCGACCGCGACCCGGCGTGTCGAACGACGCCCGTGCCGATCGACCGGGACGCTGCGTGTCCGACGACGACCGCGCGGATCGACCGCGAACGGGGACGTCTCGCGTCCCCCTCGATCGGAACCGGGTGCATCTCACGCCCGCTGCAGGGGAGCGCACGCGGATATGATTCCACCGAAATGACCGCAGACACACCAGTAGACGGCGACGAGACCGAGACGTCCGATCGATCAGCCACAGCGACCGACGGGGAGCTCGCCGAGCGAGAGCGGGCCCTGCAGGCCCGCGAGGAGCCGTACGCTCGAGCGACCGTCGTTCGCCGCGAACCGCCGGTTTCCGCCACCGTCGGCGATCACGCGCTCGTCACTGCCGACGGCGACATTCACGGCTGGATCGGCGGCGTCTCCTGTGCACAGTCCCGCGTCGTCAGCGAGGCCCAGGCCGCGATCGCCGACGGCGACCCACAGTTGATCGGTCTCGCACCCGATCCCGACGCGATCGATCGACCCGGACTCGCGGCGTTCCCGATGTTGTGCCACAGCGAGGGGACTCTCGAGGTGTTCATCGAGCCGGTACTCCCGACGAGGGAACTCCTCGTGGTCGGCGGGTCGCCGATCGCCCACTCGCTGGTCAGGCTGGCGACCGAACTCGCCGTCGACGTGACGATCGTCGACCCCGACGGCGCGGACGCCGACCTCCCGGATGGGACGACCGTCGTCGCTACGCTCGAGCCGGACGAAATCGCCGATGCGGTCGGTACGGGGCCGTTCGTCGTCGTGGCCTCGATGGGCGAGTACGACGCCCGGGGCGTCGCCGCCGGGATGCTGGCGGACGCGCCGTACGTCGGGCTCGTCGCGAGCGAGGCTCGCGCCGACGAGGTCGTCGAGCGGGCCGCAGGACTGCTCGAGCACGATCCGGCAGTCGTCCGTGAGGGGGTCACGAACCCGGCAGGCGTCGACATCTCGGCCGGGACCGCGGCCGAGCTGGCGACGAGCCTACTCGCCGAACTGGTCGAGGTGCGCGCCGCTACCGGACGGGCTACGGCAGGAGCCGATTCGACGGCCGAATCGAGGGCTGGAACGGAGACGACGGATACCACCGACCCCGATCCGGAGACGGAGTCGGCGGCCGAACCCGACGACGAATCGGTCGTCGACCCCGTGTGTGGCATGACCGTCGATCCGGACGGGGCTCCGAGCGTCGCCCACGACGGGACGACCTACTACTTCTGTTGTCCCGGCTGTGCGGACTCGTTTCGGAACGACCCGGACGACTATCTCGCGTCGACTGATAATGGGGTACTAGAATCCACATGACGAGAGAGAATCCGGTCCTCCCGGTCGAGGCGATATCCGAGTCGGGAATCAGGGAGCGATTCGAGCGGCAAAACTACGTCGCGGACGACCGCGTGATCACGACCGTCCAGCTCGCGCTTCAACTGGGCCGGCCGCTACTGGTGGAAGGGCCGCCCGGCAGCGGCAAGACCGAACTCGGCAAGGTACTCGCGGAGGGGTTCGACACGGAGCTGATTCGACTCCAGTGTTACGAGGGGCTCACCGCCGAGAACGCACTGTACGAGTGGAACTACACGAAACAGCTGCTCGCGGTCCAATCGAACGAAGGAACCGTCGCCGGTGGAGCCGGCGCGGGCTCCGGATCCGTGGCATCTACGGGCGGGGTGTCCCCGTCGGAACCCGACGCCGAAACCGACGGTCCCCGGTCCGTGTTCGACGACGAGTTCCTGCTCGAGCGACCGCTCTTGCGGGCGCTCACCGCCGGCGAGGACCGATCGCCGGTGTTGTTGATCGACGAGATCGACCGGGCGGACGAGGCGTTCGAGGCGTTCCTGCTCGAACTCCTCTCGGACTATCAGGTGTCGATTCCGGAACTGGGGACGATCAGTGCGGACAACCCGCCGATCGTCGTCCTCACGTCGAATCGGACCCGCGGGCTCAGCGACGCACTCAAGCGGCGGTGTCTGTACCTGCACGTCGAACCGCCGTCGTTCGAGACGGAGTACAGGATCGTCTCCCGCAAAGTTCCCGAACTCGACGCTGCGATCGCGGCCGAGGTGTGCGCGGTCGTCGAACGCCTCCGGGAGGAGTCGTTCCTCAAGCAACCGGGCGTCGCCGAGACGCTCGACTGGGCGCGAGCGATCGCGGCGCTTCGATCCGAGGGCGACGCGGACGCGCTCTCGACGGCCGAGATCGAACGGACGATCGGCTGTCTCCTCAAGGAAGTCCAGGACGTCACCCGCGTCGACACCGCCTTGCTGGAACAGCTCGAAGCGGCCGCGGCCGCTGCCGACGAGCGAGTCGATTCGACCGACACATGACCTCCGACCGGCCACCCTTCGGACCCGCCGACGAGCCCGACCGAGCCGACGCCGAGGATTTCGACCGCGCCGACGCCGAGGGTGCCGAGCGGGGCGGACTCGAGCGGACGACCGGAACCGGCGTGCCGGACTTCGAGGCGGCCCGTAACCACGTGTTGACGGAACTCGTCCGCTTCGTCGGGCGACTCCGGCGTGAGGGCGCGACGGTTCCGGCCGACGGCACCCTCGAGGCGGGGCGAGCGCTCGCCGTGGTCGGACTCGGGGACCGAAAACCCGCCGGAGACGCGCTTCGAGCGACGCTGCTCACCGAGCCGGACGACCGCGAGATCTTCGACGAGGCGTTTCCCACCTTCTGGCACCGGTTGCGGACCGGACTCGATCGAATCGCGACCCACGAGGGCGGCGAGTCGCCGGACGGCGACGCAGGGTCGAAGCCGGAGGTCTCCCTCGAGACGGAGCAACCGGAGACCGAACTCCCCGCCGACGCGGAACTGCCATCGCCCGACTCGGAGGAGGGGCCGGCGGACGTCGACGTCCGGATCTCGACGGGCCGCCGGCACGCGACCGGTGAGCGGGCGAGCGACACGGGCGGCGACGACGCACGGCGGTACAGCCCGGTCGGTGGGCGCGAACCCGTGGCGGTCGAAGGGATCTCGTTGACCGACGACGAGGTCACGGCGATCGATCGGTTCGTCGATGCGCTGGCGACGATCCCCGGTCGACGGACACGGTTGGCCGCGAGCGGTGATCGCATCGACGCGCGGCGAGCGCTCCGATCGAGTCTCGGGACCGGCGGGACGGCGATCGAACTGCCGACACGCGAACCCGTTCCGAGCGAACTCCACTGCTGTCTGTTGATCGACGTCAGCGGCTCCGTTCTCGATACGATCGACCGCGATACGCTGTTGGCCGTCGCGGACCGACTGCAGGACACCGCACGATCGGGGTCGGTGTTCCTGTTCGACACGGACCTCGTCGACGCGACCGAGCAGTTCGAGCGGGCGGCCGGCGATCCGGCCGCGGCCCTGCACGACGCCGAAATCGAGTGGGGTGGGGGGACCCGGATCGGTAACGCGTTCGAAACCCTTCGGCGGAACCACCCCAACGCGGTGGACCGCCGGACCGTCGTCGTCGTGGTCAGCGACGGCCTCGACGTCGGCGACCGGGAAACCCTGGAAACGGGCATCACCTGGCTCTCACGCCGGGCCGACGCGATCCTCTGGCTCAATCCGCTGGCGGTCTCGTCGGTGTACGAACCCCGATCACGGGGGATGGCGACGTGTCTCCCCCACGTCGACGGCCTGTTCGGCTTCGCGGAACCGGCCGATCTCGACGAAGCGGCTCGCCAACTCGAGCGCCACGGGATCGACGGACCGATCGGCTACGAACACGATCGCCGCCGCATCGGGAGCGAAAACGACGCGCCGACCGACGACGGAGAGGACCGATGATCGAGCCGATCCTTCCCGCGATCGTCGACCGCCTCCGGGCGATCGGCACCCTCGAGGCAGCGACGGTCGAGGACGTAACGATCGGCGACGCGGCGGTCATGGTCGAACTCGGGGGCGTGCGGGCGCGACCCGGAGCCAACGCACGGGCCGCTACCGGTTCGGAGGGGACTCGCGGAAGCCAGTCGACCGCTGGTCTCGCTCACCGTCCCTCGGGGCCCACGCGACCGGCAGACGACCTCGACGTCGACACGCTCGTCGGCTGGGCGACGCGGACGAGCCGCGAGTCGCCGATCGACGCGAAGGGGCGATCTGGCGAAGCCGGAGATGGGGCGGCGTCCGCCGACGGACTGCTCGAGAACGCACTCGGCGTCGCGGCGATCAACGCCCTCTCGGCCCCGTCGATCGACTGGCAAACGGGCGATCCGATGGCGTTGCTGGACCCGAGCGTCGACACGATCGCGACGGTCGGCCTCTTCCGGCCCGCGTTCCGGAAGTTCGACGACGTCGACGTTCGCGTCATCGAACGGGCCGACGTCGGCTCGGTGACCGCACCCGAGGGCGTCCGCGTCGCGACGTTTCGGCCGGACGCGGCGAGTGAAGCGATGGCTGGCGCGGACGTCGTCTTCGTCACCGGCTCGACGTTCGTCTACGGCGGTCTCGAGCGCTATCTCGCGGCTGCACCGGCGGCGGCGACCGTCGTCCTGATCGGTGCGACCGCGTCCGTCCTCCCCGACCCTGTCTTCGACGCCGGCGTGGACGTCGTCGCCGGAGCGTCGGTGGCCGATCGGGTTCGCGTCCGCGAGGCCGTCGCACGAGGTGCCTGCGGGACGGACCTGCACGACGCCGGCGTTCGGAAAGTATACGTGGCTGCCGACCGATCGACTGATCCGAGTCAAGGACTAACACACACGCGAAGTGGGGGATCCAACCGAGATGAGACGACAGACGACTGACCGACAGCGGACCGACCAATGACACGAAGCAACTGGAGCCTACCGGAGACCGAGGTGGTACAGCGCATTCACGAACGACTCGACACGGCGGGAACGGACGTCTTAGCGACGATCGTCGACGTCGAGGGGAACGCCTACCGGCGGCCGGGCGCGAAAATGCTCCTCGACGACGCCGGCGAGGGCGTCGGCAGCATTACGGCCGGCTGCCTCGAGGACGACCTGCTCGCGGCGGCCGAGTCGGTTCGCGAACGCGGCCGTCCGGAGCTGGTGACCTACGACCTGATGGAGGACGACGAGGACGTCTGGGGGCTCGGCGTCGGCTGCAACGGGATCATCGACGTCCTGCTGGAGCCGTTGACCGAGACCTATCGTCCCGCCGTCGAGGCCTTCGCCGACGGACGGAACGTCGCCGTTCTCACCGTTCTCGAGGGAGCGGACGGCTCCCTCGGCCGTGGCGACCGCGCGTACTACCATCCCGGGGATGGGCGGCTCGTGACCCCGGACGGCGAGCCGGCGACGGACTGGCCCGCCGCGCTGTCGGAGCCCGCGGCGGATCTCACCGAGCGCGGCCGAGCCGACGTCGTCGAACTCGAGTCGGACGGGGAACTCGAGGTGTTCATCGACGGGCTCGCAGCACCCTCGGAGCTTGTCGTGTTCGGAACCGGCCACGACGTGGGACCGGTCACCGAACTGGCCGCGAAAAACGACTTCCGCGTGACCGTCGTCGGGTTCCGCGGTGGCGTCGACCTCGCGGACCGATTTCCGGACGCCGACGAAACGATAACGACCTCGCCGGCAGCCGTCGACGACGAACTCGACCTCGACGACCGCACCTACGCGGTCGTCATGACCCACAACTTCGTCGACGATCGGTTGACGGTCGAGCAGTTACTGGAGTCGTCGGTTCCCTACATCGGTCTGATGGGGCCCCGCAAGCGGTTCGAGGAGATGCTCGAGGCGTTCGAGGACGAGGGACGGTCGTTCGAGGAAGGGGAGTTGTCGCCGCTGTACACGCCGATCGGGCTCGACCTCGGCGGCGGCTCCCCTTACCAGATCGCACACAGTATCGTCGCGGAGATACTGGCAGTGTCCAACGATCGGACGCCCCGACACCTGAAACGCCGCGAGGGGCACATTCACGACAGAGTGACTGTCGATTCGACGGAGGGTGCCCCCTCGCAGTAGCCCGCATTTCATACGGTTTGCTGTCCCGATTGACCGGTGGGGCCGCAAGGTGGTCCCGGTCCCACCGGCACTGACGGACAGGAGACCGTATCACTCGCCGGTCGCGGGCGGTCGGCAGGGACGGGACAGTACCGCCTGTCCGATGCGGTCGTTCCCCTGGCGGCACTGTCGGGCAGCGTTCTGTGCCGATCGGGTACCTGGACTTCGCTGTTCCTCACGTGGTGACGCCCGTCCACGAGCGGGGACGAGCGCCGCTGATCCGCGGCCGGAGAAACTTTCAAGGTCGACGCCCGAGAGTTCGAGACAGAGTTGATGAACCGCGTGAGTGAAAGAAACGGCGCGAACAACACGGGTTCGGGGGCTGCAGGTGAGACGGAGACCGGTGAGAGCGCGGTCGTCGACATCGGTATCTCCGTCGATGTCAGCGACGACAGGGATCCGGCTGCGGATATCAGTGGGGCCGAACGCGACCTCGAGGAGGGGGAACTGCTCGAGGCGGTCGAGGTGGAGCGGACGACCGACACGGCGGCCAGGACAGGGGGCGATACGGGTATCGGTACCGACGAGCGCGAGGCCCTCGAGGCTGCCGATATCGATCCCGACGCGGTCGCGGGCAAGGAATACGCCTATCGCACGCTGCTGGATGCGGGTCTCGACGAAGCGGTCGCGGCCAGCCTCCGCAGGCGGTACTCGCTGCCGTGGTCGTTCGAGGGGGAGGGCGACCTCGACCGGCGCTCGAGCGAGGTCCGGGGGCTGGGCGACGCCGAACGCGAGTGGATCGCCGTCAGCGCCGACGAGGAGTGGCAAGCCTTCGAGTACGATCACTCGGGGCTCGTCTCGGTGGGGCGGGACCGCCCCTCGGAACGTCCCTATCCCAGACCGACCCCGGTCACGGCGGTCACTGGGGTCGGCCCCGACGACGCCGACGCGCTGGCCGAGGCCGGGGTGCGATCGGCGGAGCGACTCGCAACCATCGACGCGATGACGGTCGCGACGGTCCTCGATCTGAACGTGTTGCACGTCCGGACGTGGCGACACAACGCGCGCGAGCTACTCGAGTGAAACCGCGACGACGACCGAACCGGTGCCAAGCGGGGACGGTTCGATCCGCAACGGCTGTTCCTGAAAGTATTCGACGACCGTTCCCGCGGAAACAGCCACGTTTACTACAGTTGTACGTAATCTCAGTAACTCGGATCATCAGAGATTTATAGCGGCCTGTTGGACCGTCTAACAGATGATTCCGATCGACGACTCTCCGATCGTTCGCGACGGCAAGTCACTGATTCTGGCGATGGACCACGGGCTCGAGCACGGCCCTGTCGACTTCGAAGCAGTGCCGGAGAAACTCGATCCAGCGACGGTCTTCGAGACGGCGACCCACGACGCCGTCACGTCGATGGCCGTCCAGAAGGGGATCGCGGAGGGGTACTATCCGAGCTACGAGGACGACGTCAACCTCCTCCTGAAGCTCAACGGCACGTCGAACATGTGGATGGGAGAGCCCGACTCCGCGATCAACTGCTCGGTCGACTACGCGGCCGAGTTGGGTGCCGACGCGGTCGGCTTCACCGTCTACAGCGGCTCGAACCACGAGGTCGAGATGTACGAGGAGTTCCGTCGGATACAGGAGAAAGCCCGCGAGTACGACCTCCCGGTCGTCATGTGGTCTTACCCCCGCGGCCAGGGGCTCAAGAACGACACCAAGCCGAGCACGATCTCCTATGCCACCCGCATCGCCCTCGAGGTCGGTGCCGACATCGCGAAGGTCAAGTACCCCGGCAGCTCCGACGCCATGGAGCACGCGTGCAAGGCGGCGGGCGACATGAACGTCGTCATGAGCGGCGGCTCGAAGACCTCCGACTACGACTTCCTCTCGACCGTCGAAGCCGCCGTCACCGCCGGCGCGAGCGGGCTCGCGGTCGGCCGCAACATCTGGCAGCGCGAGGACCCGACCCGGATCCTCGACGCCTTAGAGGAGGTCATCTACGAGGAGGCGACCGCCGACGCGGCACTCGAGGCCACCGAATAGGATGACGGTGTCCGATCCAGTCGTCGAGGACGTCGTGGCGACGATCAGCCGCTCGGCGACCGAGATTCGACAGGGGCTGATCGGTCGCCGCGGGACGGTCGAGGAGGAAAACCCCAGCGGCGATACCCAGGTCGAGGCCGACGTCTGGGCCGACGAGTTACTCGGCGATCGAATCGCCGGGATCGACGGCGTCGGCCAGTACGCCAGCGAGGAACGAGCCGACATCGTCGACTGCGGCGACGATCCCGCGGCGTCGGGAGCGTACGCCGTCGCAGTGGACCCACTCGACGGCTCGTCGAACCTCAAATCCAACAACACGATGGGGACGATCTTCGGGATCTACGACGCCGCGCTCCCCGCCCGCGGTGACACCCTCGTCGCCGCCGGCTACGTCCTCTATGGCCCGATCACGACGATGGTGATCGCCACCGACGACACCGTCTCGGAGTACGAACTCACCGGCGGCGAGCGAACGATCGTCGAGCGCGACGTCACGCTGCCCGCGGAACCGGTCGTCTACGGCTTCGGCGGTCGCGTCCCCGACTGGCCCGCCGACTTCCGCGAGTACGCCCGCGAGATCGAGCGGGAACTCAAACTCCGATACGGCGGCGCACTGATCGGCGACGTCAACCAGGTACTCACCTACGGCGGCACCTTCGGCTACCCCGCACTCGAGTCCCGGCCCGAGGGCAAACTCCGACTCCAGTTCGAGGGGAACCCGATCGGCTACGTCGTCGAGCAGGCCGGCGGTCGCTCCTCGAACGGCACGCAGTCGTTGCTGACCGTCGAACCCGACGAACTGCACGACCGAACACCGTTACACGTCGGCAACGACGACCTGATCGACCGACTCGAGTCGACGGTCGCGTAGCGGCGTCTCGAGGTCACTACTTGCCGCTCGGTTTCAGGGCTCGTCGTCGCCGCCCACCCAGGCTGCCGTCACGGTGACGTAGAGTGCGACGCCCCCCACGAGCATGGCGTAAAACGCCCAGCGGGGCCAGGCGGTCTCGAGGAAGAGGAGCGTCAACAAGAGGACCCACAGCGAGACGGCGAGCAGGTCGCCGAGGAGTCGGAGGACACCGCTTACGACGGTCCGGACGCGACGCCGGTCGGATCGCGAGGTTCGGGCGGTATCGTTGCTCATATTCGAATCGATGCTCGCCATCGGACGGTCAGCCGAACGCGAGTCGGTGGGCGGTAGTCAGAAGTGATAGCCATGGTTCTCCGTCAGTCGATAGGCACCGACGCCCCAGACATAGCTCTGTCCGGGCCACCAGGTGCGGGCGTTGTTGAAGCCCGCAACGAGCACCTCGCCGTCGTCGCCTTCGGGGTCGGCGTGGTAGCTCACCGAACCGCTGTCGCCGTCGGTCAGATCCATCTCGCCGCCCCAGCGAATCTGCCCGCGCCGACAGAACTCGTCGGTAAAGCAGGTAACCGCATCGACCCCCTGGATCTTCCCCGTCGTGTGCCCGCTCAGGGCGCCGACCTTCTCGAGTTCCTCGTCGCGAGCGGCGAGGTCGGCGAGGCCGAACCTGGTGAACTGGCCTCGAATGCGAGGCCGCGACGGCGCGTCGATCCTGCTTGCGGGTTCGATCCAGCCGTTTGGTTCGACGGCGGCGACGTCCTCGACGGGATGGTAGTGGACGACCCGTCCCAGTTCGATGGGGTCGCCTTCCTCGCGGGGCAACAGCAGGGCATCCTCCGTGGTGTCGCGATTCTCGGCGAAGGCGTGCTCGGCCGTCACGAAGAGCCGTCGCTGGCCGTCGGGATGGTACAGCGCCGGTCCGAGCGTCGCGATACTCGAGGGCGTTTCACAGGCGACGCCGCTCGGGACGGTCCCGTCCGAGGCCGCGTCCGCGAACCGTGGCTCGCTGAATTCGGGATCGTCCTGGATCGCTTCGATATCGATGATGGTCTCGGTGTCGATACTGATCCCGTCGGCGAGTTCACCGAGCAGTTCACGCACGGAGTGGCTGTCACTCGAGAGACCGACGGAGACCGTGGCGGTTCCGCTCGCGTAGTCGCCCGGAACGACAGCGCTACCGAGATAGCCGGTGAAGGCGAGGCTGGCGAGGCGCTCGTTCAGTTCGAAGGCTTTCTCGACGGCGGCGTACCACTTCGCAGGGACGTATCTGATCCGTTCCTGGAGCGACCACGGATCGTCGGGGACCTCCCTGACGAGTGCGGTGACGATGGGGACTTCGCCGTCGTCGGCTGCCAGGAAGTCGTCGACGCCGAGCCACTGTGCCATCCCGACGGCGAAGCCGCCGCTGACGATGGTTCGCAGGAACTCCCGCCGGTCCATTCCCGACTCGAGTCGATCGCGAAGCGATGCGAGTTGGGAGCCGAGACGTTCGGTGTTTGCTGCCGACATACGGCAATACTGGTCTTCAGTTGCTATACGCCCCGTTCCGCCGCACTCTCCGTATACGGACACGGGATCGATAACCGTCACAACGAACGGCAAACGAGATCATATCGGTTCTGCCTGCAGTTGCCGTTCGGGGGTCTCCGTGCTGCCGATCACGGCACGCGTTCCGTCGGCTCGTGTTCGTGACTGCGAGTACGCGGCCGCCGCTCGCGTCGACCGCTGGCTGTTTGGATGACCGACTCGACACGAACCCCGTTCCCCTCCCGATTCGGTCTCCGACGCCCGGAACCCAACAGGAGTCCGATCGGCTCTGCGACCGGGGATCGGGGAAAACGGTATTTGGTCCCCCGACACAGCACATAGCATGCGAGTTCGTATCGCGGCCGGTGCCGACGACGACGAGGCTGCGGCGATCGCGGCCGCGCTGGCAGGGCACGTCGGCGAGACGGTCGAGTTGTTCCTCGGCGACGAGACGGAGCCGGCAGTGGTCCACGAAATCGAGCCTCCAGCCGACGGCGAATCGGCAGCCGATCCCGAGACGGAACCCACCGCGGCCGAGCGCGATCTCGGCCCCACCGAGCGCGAAGCGCGTCTGTGGGACGAGATCGAGGACATCCTCGAGGGTGGCCCCGAGAAGTACAAAACGCAACTCTCCGAAGAAGGAAAGCTGTTCGTCCGCGATCGACTCGAGTTGTGGTTCGCCGGCAACGACAGCGAGGTACACTTCGAGGACGGTCGGTTCGCGGCGTTCGACGACTGGCACCCAAGCGGTGCAAACACCGACGAAGACGGCGGTGACGGCGACCGCCTCCCGGCGGACGGCCTCATCACGGCCGCAGCCACGTTCGAGGGCCGGGACCTCCACGTGATGGCCAACGACTACACGGTCAAGCGCGGCAGCATGGCCGCGAAAGGCGTCGAGAAGTTCCTCCGAATGCAACAGCGCGCGCTCAAGACCGGTAATCCGGTCCTGTACCTGATGGACTCCTCGGGCGGGCGGATCGACCAGCAGACGGGCTTTTTCGCCAACCGCGAGGGGATCGGGAAGTACTACTACAACCACTCGATGCTCTCCGGACGGGTTCCCCAGATCTGTGTCCTCTATGGGCCGAGCATCGCCGGGGCGGCCTACACACCTGTCTTCGCGGACTTCACGATCATGGTCGAGGGGATGTCCGCGATGGCGATCGCCTCCCCGCGGATGGTGCAGATGGTCACCGGCGAGGACATCGATCTCCAGGAACTCGGCGGGCCGGCAGTCCACATGCAGGAGTCGGGGTCGGCGGACCTGATCGCCGACGACGAGGAACACGCCCGGGAACTCGTAGCACGACTGATCACGTATCTGCCGGACAACGCCGACGAGAAACCGCCACGGCGGGAGCCGACCGAACCGGCCAACTCTCCCGACGGAATCGACGCCATCGTCCCCCAGCAACCGAACAAGGGGTACGACATGACCGACGTCATCGATCGAATCGTCGATGCGGGGTCGTACTTCGAGTTACGGCCCGATTACGGCCAGGAGATACTCACCGCGTACGCCCGGATCGACGGTCGTCCGATCGGCATCGTCGCCAACCAGCCAGCCCACCGCGCCGGTGCGATCTTTCCCGACGCGGCCGAGAAGGCCGCGGAGTTCATCTGGAAATCGGACGCGTTCAACATCCCCTTACTCTATCTCTGCGACACGCCCGGTTTCATGGCCGGTTCCCAGGTCGAGAAAGACGGCATCTTGGAGCAGGGCAAGAAGATGATCTACGCGACCTCCTCGGCCACGGTTCCCAAACAGACCGTCGTCGTCCGCAAAGCCTACGGCGCGGGGATCTACGCGATGGGCGGGCCCGCCTACGATCCCGAGAGCGTCGTCGGCCTCCCCTCGGGCGAGATCGCGATCATGGGTCCGGAAGCCGCGATCAACGCTGTCTACGCGCGCAAGCTCTCCGAGATCGACGACCCAGAGGAGCGCGAACGAACGGAGGCACAGCTCCGGGCGGAGTACCGCGAGGACATCGACGTTCATCGAATGGCGAGCGAGGTCGTCATCGACGAGATCGTCCCGCCGAGCACGCTGCGCGCGGAACTGGCCGCCCGGTTCGACTTCTACGAAGACATCGAGAAGTCCCTGCCGGACAAGAAACACGGGACGATACTCTGAACGCGCCCGGCATCTCCCCCGTTTGGCGTCCCAGTGGGCCTTTCCGTCGACCCGACTTCGTCCCAGCGGCCCCCTCCGCGACCTGCTTCTCGACCGTCTCGAGACCCTGCTACGAGACCGGGTCCGTCGAGCAGGTATGCACACCCACGAGACCGGTCCCATCGCTATCGTAGCAACTGAAACGAGTTACACACTGATCGAAACGCTGTCGTGCGATCAGGTGTGCAATGACTTTCAGTTGCTACTATAGTTATGATCGCTTACCGACGACGGAACTCCCCTACGCCTGGCATAACAATAGCCCGCGTGGTGGAATCGGCGCGTGCTCCCGATGGCACGACGAGCCGGTTCGACCCCGGCGGGGGGCCTATGAGTTCCGAGGGCGCGTCCCTGCACCACCGTCTCCCCGGTGATCTGACACCCGTCGACCTCGAGCGACTGCTCTGGGGAGCCGTCGTCCTCGCTTTGGCCGCCGACGTCGCGACGACGTTCGTCGGCCTCCATCTGGGACTGTCCGAGTCGAACCCGGCCGCTCGCGGGGCGATCGAGGGGTACGGGGTTGGCGGCATGCTCGCGCTGAAGGCGTTCGCAGTCGGTGTTGGACTCGTCTGTCGGCTCCTCCTCGAGCAGGTTTACCGGCCGATCGTCCCGGCCGGGCTCGCAGTACCGTGGCTGGCCGCCGCGCTCCTGAACGTCTATACGATCGCGACCGTCCTGTAAACGACCGGCGTTATGGTTTCCCCTCGAGGCTTCGCCGCCACGCTCGAACCTCGGCGAGGACGCCCTCCCACTGGTCGCGCCGCCCCGGAATCTCGGCGTCCGTCAGACCCTCGCGTTCGGCCTCTAGCCGGTCGTGAATCGCGTTGGGGTCTTCAACGTTCCAGAAGGCGAGTTCCAGGCCACCCGCGGTTTCGATCGTGACCGTCCCGTAGCCGACGAACCGGCCGATCGCATCCTGCTCGACGGTGGTGTTCTGGATTCGCTCGAGCGAGACGGTTCGAACGGTTCGCCCGAGGACGCCGTGGCGGGTCGCGGCTCTCGCGTTCGTGACGACGAACGCCGTTCGCGAGACGCGAGCGTACTGCCACAGCGCGGGCGCGACGAGGATCGGAATCCCGACGACGGCGGGGAGCGGCACGACGTCGGTGGCGACTGCAGCCAGGAGGCCGATCGTCCCCACGACCGCGACGACGGCCCACGGGAGGACGGTCTGGATCCGCGGGCGCGCCTGCCAGCGAACCTGCTCGCCCGCCTCTATCGGGAGCCAGGGTGGGCCGTCCGTGGCGGCGTCAGAGCGATCGATCTTCGTCATACTCGTAGGATTGGTCGTCTGGTCGTCCGTTCGCAGTACTCGTCTCGGCGTTGGATCGGCCCGTGGCTCCCCCCTCGACGGCCGTCCGAATCGCGCGGAGTTCGGTGAGGATCTCCTCGAGAATCTCGTCTTTCGTGCGGTCGTCGGCGGACTCGCCGCGCTCGCGTTTGATCCGTTCGCCGATCCGCTGTTGGATGGCTCTGGGATCGGGAACCGAGTCGAACGACATCTCGACGCCGGAGCCGCCGGCGGTGCTGATCTCGACGGAGCCGTAGCCGAAGTGAGTTCCCAGCGCGCTCTGACTGTAGGAGATGTCCTGTACCTTCCCGTGTTCGATCCGCTTGACGTCCCGCGAGAACACGCCGGTTTTCTTGTAGAGCGCTCGCGTCGTCACGACGTAGTGGGTGTTCGTCACGCGGAGGTACTCGCCGACGATGATGAGGAGCCCGATCAGGACGAGCGTGAGCGGGATCCCGATCACGAACGCCGGAACGAGCGTTCGCCGATCCGGGCCGCCGGCCCAGAGGATCTCCTCGTTGTCGTCCAGCGAGAGCCACTCGAGGTCGAGATCGGCGTCTACCGCTGCGGTCTCGGTGTTCGTCGTGGTCATGCCTCGGCTCCGTCCCCGTCAGCGTGGTCGCGTTTCAGCGAGAGTGCGGTCCGGTCGAACTCACAGACCAGTGGCTCCTCGGGATGGTTCACTTTGAACGCCTCGACGTGCATAGTGACGATCCCGCGCTCGCCGTCGCTGGTCTCGCGCTTGTCGGTGACCGTCGACTGGACGCGAATCGTGTCCCCGTGGAAGACCGGATTCGGGTGTTCGACGTTGTCGTAGGAGAGGTTCGCGACGATGGTCCCGTCGGTGGTTTCGGGAATCGAGACGCCGACCGCTAGCGACATCGTGTAGAGCCCGTTGACCAGTCGCTCCCCGAACTCCGTGTCGGCTGCGAACTCGGCATCGAGGTGGAGCGGCTGCTGGTTCATCGTCATGTCGCAAAAGCGCTGGTTGTCGCTCTCGGAGATCGTCCGTCGCCGTTCGTGCTCGATGGTCTCGCCGACCGTGAACTCCTCGTAGTACAGTCCGGTCATAGGTTCGGAATCGCGCAGTACGCACAAAAACGTGTCGACATCTCGAGAGGTATGGCGAAGTCGACCGCTGGTCGACTTCGGCCGGGGCTCGAGTCGCCGAACGCCTCGACGCGGCCGCGAATATCGGCGACCCCTACTCGACCATGTCGGTCTCCTCGCCGGCGTCCTGCTGGACCCAGATCGTCTTCGTGTTCACGAACTCCCGGATTCCGTGTCGCGAGAGTTCCCGGCCGTACCCCGAGTCCTTCACGCCGCCGAAGGGCACCCGCGGATCGGACTTGACGAGTTCGTTGACGAACGCGAGCCCGGACTCGAACTGGCGGGCGACCCGCTCGCCGCGCTCGAGGTCTTCGGTCCAGACGCTCGCGCCGAGCCCGAAGCGCGTGTCGTTGGCCTTCTCGATCGCGGCGTCCTCGTCGGGCACTCGGAACACTGTCGCCACGGGGCCGAACAATTCCTCCTGATCCGCGGGCGCGTTTTCGGGAACGTCCGTAAGCACCGTCGGCGGGTAGAACGCGCCGTCGCGGTCCATCGGCTCGCCGCCCAGTTCGAGTTCGCCGCCCTGTTCGACCGTCTCCTCGACTTGCTCGTGGAGGTCCTCCATGAGGTCCTCGCGAGCCTGCGGGCCGATGTCGGTCTCGTCGTCCATCGGATCGCCGACGGTCTGGGCTGCCATCTCGTCGACGAACCGGTCGACGAACTCGTCGTAGACGTCCTCGACCACGACGAACCGCTTGGCCGCGATACAGGACTGGCCGTTGTTGATGAGCCGTGCCTGCACCGCCGTCTCGACCGTCTCGTCCATCGGCGCGTCCTCGAGGACGACGAACGGATCGCTCCCGCCGAGCTCGAGGACCGACTTCTTGAGCTGGCTCCCGGCGGTCTCGGCGACGGATCGGCCCGCACCGTCGCTGCCGGTGATGGTGACGGCCCGAACCCGGTCGTCCTCGATCACCGCGCCGATCTCGCTGGAACCGATCAGGAGGGAGGTAAACGCGCCCTCGGGGAACCCCGCCTGCTCGAAGACGTCCTCGATGGCCCGCGCACAGCCGGGGACGTTCGAGGCGTGTTTCAGCAGGCCGACGTTGCCCGCGGCGAGATTGGGTGCGGCGAAGCGAAAGACCTGCCAGAAGGGGAAGTTCCAGGGCATGATCGCGAGTACCGGGCCGATCGGCTGGTAGGCGACGACCGTCCGTGCGCGCTCCGTACTCGCCATGACCTCGTCCTGCAAGTGTTCGGCCGCGGTTTCGGCGTAGTAGTCACAGACCCACGCGCATTTCTCGACCTCGTCGCGGGCCTGCCCGATCGGTTTCCCCATCTCCTCGGCCATCAGTTCGGCGTACTCGTCGGCGTTCTCCCGGAGGACCTCGGCCGCCCGCGCGAGCAGCCGCTGGCGCGCCTCGATCGGCGTCTCGGACCACTCCGCGAAGGTCTCGGTCGCCCGCACGATGTGTTCGTCTCGCTCCTCGTCGGAGGTCTCCTCGAAACTGTCGACGACGTCTCCCGTCGCCGGATTGGTACTCTCGATAGACACGGCGCGACCGACCACGACGAACTGCTTAGTACATGGGGCCGGGGACTGCCAGGTCCGCGACGGGAGTGGCCCGATCCCCGCCGGGCAGTTGTCGTCCGGACGCGAATCGACGCTGCCACTGTCCGGATCAGGGCCTAGTCCTCCCCATCGAACTGCTCGAACCGTTCGATGGTGATGGCGATCGCGTCCCGATCCGGGACGTCACGAACCGCGTATGCCGTCGGATAGCTGCCGGCTCTGGCATACGTCTCGGGTTGTGCGATCGGTCGTCGATCGGTATCGGCATGTCCTCGAAGGAACGCTCGCGTGATCATCGGCTCGACGAACGTCAGTTCCGCAGTGCCGTCGCCGTCCGGATCGGACGCCCCCCAGATGAGCGTATTCGTGAACGTCCCACCGGTCATCTCGGGGACCGTGGGGTCGACCATGTGCTCGCCCATGTCGGTGATGACCCGTTCGTCGACGATCGGCCCTCGAGCGTACCCCTCGGGAACGTACCTGTCGGGGAGGTCGTAGGTCGGTGCCGCCGGCCCGGTGATCGCGTCGACGCTGTCGGTCGACAGCATGTGGAAGTGGATGTCGAAGTGGGGCTCCGTCCAGACGCCCGCCGGCGGGTGACCGCCGGGGTTCCAGTTCAGCCCGAGGAACGTAACCGGCGTCGCGTCCGTCGGCGGGAACGGGATGAAAAACTCCTGGGACCACTTGTGGTGGATGATCACCGACTCACCGGTTGGCCCGTATTTGTCCGCGTACTCGTCGCCGGAACTCGCGAGGTCGTCGGCCGACGGGAGCCCCTCGAGTGCGTCCCGCTCCATCAGCAGGCCGTGATATTTCGGGATCCCTGCCGGCGTCACCGTCGTGAACGCCGTCACGTCGCCGTTTCCAAGCGCGACGGGATCACTCCACTCGGTTACGCCGGCCGGTGGGAAATCGGTGCTCGTGTCCGCACTCGCCAGCCCACTCGACCCGATGGCTGCGCCGGTCGCAGCCACGGTCGCGATGAATCGGCGTCTCCCGACGCGGTGCCGGTCGGCGTCACACGGTCGCTTCCTGCTTGTTTCTCGTGACATTGGTGAACGGAATCCGTCGGAACGACCACGTCCGCTTCAAACTCCGACGATGGACATGTTTGCAGAGATAATAATAGTATCGTATAATTCTGGAACCCGATTACGTCCGGCCGTCCGGCCGAATCCGACAGGATATCTCCCCGCGAACGGGGAGTGACGGAGGGACTGGTTCCCCAACACGATGAGACGAACGTCAGCCGTTTGCCACATAAACCCCGGCACTCGATTCGTCCGGTACGGTGTCGGTTTCGATGTCGTATGGGAACCATACGACTGCTTTCGTTGGCGATGACCTCCCGCTTCGATCCGGACGGGGGACGGACGCGCTTCCACCGGTGTCGCGGGAGCGATCACCGGTCGGAACCCGTCGCAGATGACTCCCCACCCTGACTGTTCGAGGAAAATTTTTGGTTGTAGGGATGTGAATTCGATCCAGTGCCCTCCACGAAGCTTCGCGCTCGTATCTGTGCCGTTCTCGGCGTGTTCGTCGGCATTACCGCCGTGTTCGTCCTCGCGTTACTGTGGGCGTACGGCGTCTTGCTGCCGGGGGTCGTCGGCGGAACGATCGTCTTTCTGCAGCACGGTGCCGTCGAGTTCGACCTCTTCCAATTGCCGGTCTCGTGGGGGACGGCGCTGGTGGTGATCGCCGGCTTCCTCGCCGCACAGACGTACTACGGCTACCAGCGCGTACTCTCCGGGACGAGCGGTACCGACGGCGAGGGGGACCACGCCGTCGCGCGGACGGTCCGCCGACTGGCGATGAGTGCCGACATCCCGGAACCCGACGTTCGCGTCGTCGCCGACGAGACGGCGAGTTGCTACACCGTCGGTCGGTTCACCGACGCGACGATCGTCGTCACGACGGGGCTCGTCGCGTCGCTCGACGCCGACGAACTCGAGGCGGTCCTCGCCCACGAGATCGCCCACGTGGCCAACCGCGACGTGACGCTGATGACGATCACGACGCTGTTCCTCGAGATCGCCGATCGAGCGTACCACGCGGCGCTGCTCGCCCGGCGCGCCCTGGCAGACCCCGACGCGCTCTCGGACGGCGGACGGCTCGCGCTCTACTGGTTCCTGCCGCTGGTCGCGCTCACGTACGTCTTCGTCGCCCCGATCCTGTGGGTGTTCCCGACGATCGCCGACTGGGCGACGCGAACGCTGTCGCAGTCCCGGGAGTTCGCCGCGGACGCTGGAGCCGCCCGGATCACCGGGAAGCCGATGGCGCTCGCGAGCGCGCTGGTGAGCCTCGCCGGGACGACGGAAACGCCGGCGACGGACCTCCGGGCGACACGGACCCGCGCACTGTGTATCGTGCCGACCGATCCCGTGACGGGCGAGGATACGACGTCGCTGCCCGCGATCGGGCGACCGATGGACGCGACGCGACGGCGCGAGCACGTCCGCTCGTGGCTCGAGGGGGAGACACCATCGGGACCCCGCGACCCCGGCGACTCGACCCCGACCCACCCGTCGGTCGAGGCTCGCGTCCGCCAACTGACCGAGCTGGCCGCCCGACTGGAGGTGAACCCGTGACGGGGACGCGTCGGTTTCTGTTCGTCGTCGGCTGTCTGTGCTGTCTGCTCGCGGTCGCGAGCGCGCTTCCGGCGGCCGACCCGCGAGTCGAGGGGCCCGGCGAAGCCGGCGGCGAGCCGATCGCCGGCGACTGGGAGTCGATCGACGAGACGCCCGAATTCGAGACGAACCCCGCACCCGACACGAACGAGACGACCGACGAGCGCGACCGTGAACCGAACGACGACGACGAGATCGAGATCGAGGGGGCCGTGGAACCGGGCAACGAGGTGACGGTCGATATCGGTCACGTCGGTCACTTCGACGAAGGAACGATCGCAGTCAACGGCGAGAACGTCACGAGTTCCGATATGTTCGGTAACGGCAATATCACCGTCCCCTACGCCGAGGAGATGACCGTTTCGGTTCCCGACGAGAACCGCTCGCGGACGGTCGACGTCCGAACCGACGCCACCCTCGAGACACACGGCGGGGCCGCGCCGGCCCACGACCTCGAGATATCGGCCGCGGTCGGGTCGACGCCGGTCCCCGACGCGACGGTGAGACGGGACGGGGAGGCCGTCGCGACGACCGACGAGGACGGCCACGCGAACGTGACGCTGCCGGAGACGGCGAGGGACGTAGACCTGCGGGTCGAACGCGGGCCGGTGACGGCAACCCGAACCGTCGACGTCGCCGAGCCGACGGTCAGGTTCGTCTCCCCGCTGTTGTTCCCCGGGATGCCCGCCCCCGTACAGGTGTCCGCCGACGGGGATGCCGTTTCGGACGCGACCGTCCGCCTCGAGAACGGCGGGACGGCGACGACCGGAGCCGACGGGAAGGCGCGGCTCTGGTTGCCGGTCGGGGACGAGGCGACGGTGACGGTCGACGTCGGTGCGGAGACCGCGACAGCGACCGTCGGGAACCTCTACCTCCGGCTGACGGCGGTCGTGGTGCTCGTCCCCGGGTTCTGTATCGGCGGGGTACTGACGTACCTCCGGGTCGTGGCTGCTCGTGAGCGCCATCGAGGAGACGCGTGGGCCGGCTTCTTCGTCGCGCTGGCGGCGTTTTTCGACGGGCTTGTCGAGGCGTTCGCGCGGTTCCTCCGGACACTCGGCGGTGGCAACTGGCCGTCGCTGTCGCTGCCAGTGCCGTCGGTGTCGTTCCCGACCCCGTCGATTCCGCGACTCGAGTTCGGCGGGTTCGGCCGTGGGTTCCCCGCCCTCCCGTCGATCGGACGGGCGTTCGGGACCCTCCCGTCGCTTGGGTCGTCCGGCTTGCTCGGCTGGTCGTCGAACGGAAGCGAGCGGTCGGTACTCGGCGAGTTGCTCGGATCGAGTACCGCCGAGTCCGACGAATCGAACGATTCCGAGGGCGGCGGGCCTACCCTGGCAGCCGAGCCGCTCACGCCACGCGGCCCGCGTGCGGAGGTCCGAGCCGCGTGGCACACCTTCCTCGACCGACTCGGCGTCGAGGACCGCGAGACGACGACCCCCGGCGAGGTGGCTCGAGATGCACTCGCGGCCGGATTTCCCGCCGACCGCGTCGACCGGCTCGTCGGGATCGTTCGCGATATCGAATACGGTGGCCACGAGCCGTCCCCCGATCGAGTGGCTGCCGTTCGGGCCACGGTACGGGAACTACTCGAGTCCGATTCGGACGAGGAGGGATCGACGTGAGTCGCCGATCGGCCGGCGGCTGGTGGCGGCGGTTGATCACGGGGATCGAGGGTCTCGATCCCGAGCGAGTTGCGACCGCGGTGGTCGGTGCCGGTGCCCTCCTGGCAGTGGGTGCAGTGCTACTCGGGGGGTTCGTACCGTCCGTCCGCCCGCTCTCCTGGCTGTTGTATCCGATCGCGGCGCTGTTTCCGCTACTCGGCGTGGCGATCGCGGCGGCTGCGTGCTGGTGGGCCTGGACGCTCGAGGAGGGGGGCGAGACGGCGATGCTCGAGGGACCACCGCCCGAGACGGCCGTCACCCGGACGACGTACCCGGTGGGTCAGGACGCGGAGCGAACACTCACTGAGGCCACGCAGGGGTGGTACCGCTGTCGGCCCACCGAACCGATCGCGGACGTTCGCGGTCGGCTCGCCGACGGGGCGGTTCGGGTTCTCACCGCGAAACGGGGGCTCACGGCCGAGGCGGCCCGCGAGGCCGTTCGATCGGGGAGCTGGACCGACGATCCGGTCGCTGCAGCGTTTCTCTCCGACGATCGCCGTCAGCCCGGGGACGAGCGGCTCCGTGCCGCGGTCGATCCCGGCGCGGCGTATCACCGCCGCGTCCGTCGCACGCTCGCGGCCATCGACGGCGTCGCCGACGGGACGGGGCGGGGCGACGAGGAGGTGGATCGATGACCGACCGGACCGTCGAACGGCTCGAGAGCGGCGAGTGGGCGCTCGCCGCCACGCTCTCGCTTGCGGGGCTGGGGATCGCCGTCGGCAGCCAACTCCTCGTCGTCGCTGCGACGCTTCCGCTGTGGTACGCCGCTGGGGCCGTCCTGGGATCCGAGGGGACGGCGATGGTCCGCGTGCAGCGCCAGTTCGTCGTGTCCGACGACCCAGGAGGTCACGAGGACGCCGATGCCGGTACTGGGACTCACGCCGATTCCGGCGCGGTGTCCGCCGAGCCCGGGACGACCGTCACCGTTCGAACGACCGTCCAGAACGCCGGCTCCGAGACGATCGTCGATCTGCGCGTTATCGACGGCGTTCCGGACGCCTTGCCGGTCGTCTCCGGCTCGCCGCGTGCGTGTAACACCCTCGAGCCGCTCGAGGAGACGACCCTCGAGTACGACGTCGAACTCCGGCGCGGCGAGTACGCCTTCGCCGACCCGACGATTCGAACGCGCGATCTGACGGGGACGGTCGCCCAGACGTGGCAGGCGAGCGCGGCCGGCGACGACACCGTCCGCTGTACGCCGGTCGTCGACGCGGTGTCACTCGGCGACGGAACGAACGACTACGCGGGCGAGGTACCGACCGACGAGGGCGGCAGTGGCCTCGAGTTCTACGCCGTTCGCGAGTACGAGCCGGGGGATCCGGTCGGCTCGATCGACTGGCGGCGATACGCCGCCACGCGGGATCTGGCGACCGTCGAATATCGCGCCGAGCGAGCGACGCGGATCGTCTGTGTCGTCGATGCTCGCTCGAGTCAGTACCGTGCCGCGACGACGACGCACCGTCCCGCGATCGAGCGCTCGGCCGATGCCGCCAAACGGACGTTCGAAACGCTGGTGGCAGCCGGTCATCCGACCGGCGTCGTCGGCGTCTACGACGATCAGGTGGCAACCGTTCCGCCGGGCACCGACGCCGAAACGCGACGATCGGTCGCTCGCATACTGAACGCCGTGCAGGATTCCCCACAACACGGGCACTGGTCCACGTTTCGGACGCGAACGAACGATTTCGTGACCGATCTCCCCCGCCGTCTTCCCGGTGAAGCGCAGGTGTACCTGTTCTCCTCGTTCGTCGACGACGACCCCGTCGAACTCGTCGAGGCGCTCCGAGCGCGAGACTACGCCGTGCGCGTCGTCTCGCCCGACGTCACGGCCGCCGGCGACGACGTCGCGACCCGACTCGAGGCGCTCGATCGGGGGACGCGACTCGCTCGAGCCCGCAGGGCCGGCGCTCGCGTCGTCGACTGGGATCGCGATCAGTCACTCGGCGTCCTCCTTCGCAACGCGGTCGGGGAGGTGGGGACTCGATGAGCCATCCCGAGGCGGCGGTCCCGACGACGACGCGGTGGGCGATCGCGATCGCCGCTACCGTCGGCGCGATCGCACTGGCCGTCCACGAACCGCTGGTGATCGGGGGAGTCCTCCTCGGAGTCGGGCTCGCGGCGGCGCTTGGATCGTTCGCCGGTTCGAACCGCCGCGTACTGATCGCGTCGGCACTGCTGCCGATCGTCGTCCTCTGTAGCGTCGCCGTCGTCGCGCTCGCGGGAGCGTCGGGGGCGGCTCTCGTGACGATCCTGGGTGCGATCATAGCCCTCTTTGCCTGCGGTGTCGTCCTCGGGCAGCCGAGGCCGTCCGCGCTCTCTCGACTGGTGACGGCCACACTCTGTTCGTCGATCCTCGCCGGCGGCGCGACGCTGCTCGCGGTCGGCATCGATGCGACGGGCGGACTACGATCGACACTCGCCGCGACGCTGTGGCTCACCGGCAGGGGGATGTCCGGAGCGATCCTCGCGGTCGTCGTCGCCGCCCTCGCGGCGGTGGTCGCGCTCTTCCTCGTCCCGCCGGCGGCAGTTACCACACCCTCGAGGCGTTCGGCCTACGCCGACACTCGAAACGCGCTCGCGATCGGCGTGGGGGTCACGACGACGCTCGCAGTCGTCGGACTGGCGATACTGTTGGGGCTCTCCTGGTACGTCCCGCTTCTCGAGGCCGTCGTCGACGCGATCGCCGGCAGTGGTGTCGTTCGCGGACTGCTCGCGACCGTCACGACCGTGGCGCTTGCCCTCGCCGCGGTCGCGACGGCCGTTCGCGGCTCGTGGGTACAGACGGCGAGCCGACGCAACGTCGCCGTCGCGATCGTCGCCGGCACGGTTCCCGGCGTGGCCGTCCCGTTCGGCGCGACCATCGGCCACGGCGGTGCCGAGACGACCCTCGTGGCCACCTTCTTCGGCGCGACGGCGGTCGTTCTCGGCATCGGCTGGCTGATCGCCTGGCTGTACGAAGGGCTCGTCACGAGCGGCGATATCGATCGACTCCAGCCTGCGATCGTGCTGGCCGGTGCGCTCGCAGCGGGCGGTCTCGTCACCGGTGCGAGCGCCGAGCCCGCGACGCTCGGCCTCGAGACCGTTCGGGCGGGGACGGCGACGTTCGGTTCGCTCGCGGCCGCACTGTTCACGTACGATCTCGGTCGGTACGGGCACACCCTGGCACGGGAGATCGGGCCGTCGGCGTCCCCTCGCCCACAGCTGGTCAGGGTCGGCTGGAGCGGGGCGGTGGCGGCCGTCGGCGTTCCGATCGCGGCCCTCGGCGTGGCGGGAGCGGCCCTCCTCGCCCCGACGTTGTCGATTCCGGCGACAGCGGGCGTCGTCGCCGCTCTGGGTGCGATCGTCGCCGGCACCTGGCTCCTAGCCCGATGAGGGCGGCTCCATCGCCGGCACCGCACACTCCTCGAGAACGGAGTCGACGACCGCGTCGCGAGATACCCCTTCCACGCTCGCTTCGGGCGTCAACACGAGGCGGTGGGCGAGCGTCGGACCGGCGATCCGTTTGATGTCGGCCGGGACGACGTACTCGCGGCCCTCGAGGACGGCTCGGGCCCGACTCACCTCGAACAGCCGCTGGACGCCCCGTGGAGAGACCCCGACGTCGACGCGGCCGTCGGTCCGAGTCGCACGACAGACGTCGCCGATGTAGTCGCGGACTGGTCCGTCGACGGTGATCTCCTCGGGGACCGCCTGCAACTCGAGGACGCGGTCGCGATCGATGACGGGATCGACGGTCGGCACCGGACGGTCGCGATCGGCCCGCCGATCGATCAACTCGCGCGTCCCGTCGGCGTCGGGGTAGCCAAGCGAGGTCTTCACGATGAAGCGGTCCCGCTGGGCTTCCGGAAGTTCGAACGTCCCCTCCTGCTCGACGGGGTTTTGCGTCGCGATGACGACGAACGGGTCGGGGAGGTCGTGAGTGTCGCCGTCGACGGTCACCTGGCCTTCCGCCATCGCCTCGAGCAGCGCCGACTGGGTCTTCGGCGGCGCACGATTGATCTCGTCCGCGAGAACCACGTGGCCGAATATCGGGCCGGGCGTGAAGTGAAACTCGCCGGTGTCCTCCTCGAAGACGTACGAGCCGGTGATGTCTGCGGGCATCAGATCCGGGGTGAACTGGATCCGGGAGAACTCGAGTCCGAGCGCGGTCGCGAACGACCGGGCGGTGAGCGTCTTGCCCGTTCCGGGCACGTCCTCGAGGAGCACGTGACCACGGGCGAGGACGCCGGCGATGATCTCCTCGAGAACGGTTCGATCGGCGACGACTGCGGAGAGGATTTCGTCGACGACGGCCTCCGCCGTCGCCGCGGCGTCGGGGACTGACATATCGATACCCGTTCCTACGACACCTTATATCTCACGCCGACCGGCACGATATCAATCGTCGGAGTCGATCGAAACGGCGTTGTTCGACGCTCCACTACGGTAGACCGCATAGAGGACCAACACCGCGATCAGGAAGTCGAACCCGTGTTCCACGAGGTGGTGGACCGTCATCGGGACGAGTCCGAGGACGGTCCCGAGCCCGGTCACCGAACGGACGACGAGCAGCCCCAGGACGACCGTGATCAGTAGATACCGGACCGTTCGACGGCGGGAATACGCGACGACTCCGGCGACGAACAGCACCGTCGTCCCGAACACCGCGAGGACGATCACACAGACGAGGACAGGGGTGAGCTGTGGGTCCAGCCACTCGCTGGCGACCGACATTGCGAGCACCATACGATCGATACTGGTACTCGGTCGGACATCCACCTATTCGCTTCGGTGTTTCCCACCGAGCCGAGGGACCGATCGGAACCGGATCCTGATCGACTGTCGGCCGTCGACGTGGCGTTCCGTGGAAGCTGTGACGCTTACATGGGAGCCGGCAGTATCGCTACGCTGCAGGAGCTACTGATCGATGTACTGTTGTTCCCACTCTCGACGTTCTTCGATCGCTTGCCGGCCACGATCACTGATTTCGTAGTAGTTGGTTCGGCGATCGAGCTGTCCCTTCTCGACGAGTTCCTTGTTGACGAGCGTATCGAGATTGGGATACAATCGCCCGTGATTGATATCGCTGTTGTAATACGTCTCGACTTCGTCTTTGACGTCCTGTCCCGACGGCTGATCGGCTCCCGCGATCACGTACAGCAGGTCCCGTTGGAACCCTGTCAAATCGTTCATGTTGGGCGGGTGGACGAACGGGAACCCCACTATTTGTTATCGATTTCGTATCGACCGTTTGCAGTACATTCAGCGAAGCTAACTGAGGCAACTGTGACACGGACTGTCGTTTCGCTCGGTAACGAGAGCATACGCCCATGGGCTCGTCCTCGCTCGGTCCAGTTCGCTCTCGAGGCAGCGACCGATGGCTCGTGGCAACCGCCACAGTGGGTCGACGAGCGTCCTCGAGACGTGGACAGCGCCGTCCACGAGCGGTATCAGGGCGGAGAGGCACATCTCGCGTCTCGAGGGGATGAGTGAGTGTCAGCCGTAGCGGCCGCTGTCGTAGTAGTTCGCTGAAGAATGATAATCGAAGTGTGAAACCCGTTACCGAACGTAAAAAGCCGTATTACAGGCGGGTGACGTTGGTGGCGCGGGGGCCCTTGGGGGCCTGTTCGATATCGAATTCGATGTCTGTGCCTTCTTCGAGGTCCGGACCGCCAACGTCTTCCATGTGGAAGAAAACGTCATCGTCTGCGTCGTCCGTCTCAATGAAACCGTAGCCGCCTGTGTCGTTGAAGAAATCAACGTTTCCTTTCGCCATTGCAACTCAAGAGAGTCCACCGATACGTATAACAGTTGTGTTATAGATATCCTGTCGAAACAAAAATAATTCCTGGGAAAATACGACGAGCAGCGGGTTCAATCAGGTCGAACGGAGAGATGGGGGTTTTCCCGCCCCTCGAGAAGTCCGTCCCGCCGAGAGCACTCCAGTTCTCCCTCGAGACAGGACACGAGTCGATTCACCGGACTATGCGGCCGCCGGTCACACCCTGGAGCGGGCTGAATACGGGCCGCTCGCGTTGGTCCGCCTGAACTCGGACCGACCGTCCGTCCAGATCCAGCAGCGAGTCGTCGGGGACGATCCCTTCGAGGACGATCGTCGAAACCGATCGTCGGGGCGTCCATCGGCGGGAGCGACTCGACAGGGGCCGACCCTGTCGGGTGGTGTTCCCTCGAGAATATCAAATTCGGATCTCGGTCTCCCTCGAAGCGTACTGGAATAGTACCGTTTAGGTGGTTCCAACGGGTACGCCGCGGCATGAGCCGGACACAACCCCGTGGTGTGCCGACGGTCGCGCAGGTCGCGCTGATCGGCCTCTTCGTCACGGCGCTCGTAACCGCACAGTTGACCGCATCGAAGGTGCTCGCGTTCGAACTCCCGGTCGCGCTTCCGGTCACGGGTGCACAACTCGCGTTGCCCGGGGCCGCGCTCGCGTACGCGCTGACCTTTCTCGCGAGCGACTGTTACACCGAGTTGTACGGTCGTCGTGCGGGACAGGTCGTCGTCAACGTCGGCTTCGTGTTGAACTTCGTCGTCCTCGCGCTCGTCTGGTCGACGATCGCCGCGCCGGCGGCCCCCACGAGCGTCGATCCCGGTGCGTTCGAGACGGCGCTGGGGTCGTCGACGAACATCGTTATCGGGAGTCTGCTCGCGTACGTCGTCAGCCAGAACTGGGACGTGATCGTCTTCCACCGCATTCGGGAGTACACCGGCCCCGAAAAGCTCTGGCTCCGTAACATCGCCTCGACGGCGAGCAGTCAGGCGATCGACACCGTCATCTTCGTCACGGTCGCGTTCGCCGTCGCACCCGCCGTCCTCGGCGTCGGTGGAGTCCTCAAGCCCGATCTCCTGCTCTCGTTGATCGTCGGCCAGTACCTGCTGAAACTCGCGATCGCGCTCCTCGATACGCCGGTCGTCTACGCCATCGTCTCGCTCGTGCGCTCGCGCGAGGGGGGTCCGGCCGAGGACGCCAGCACCGCCTGATCGCTCACGGCTCGCAGCCACTCTCCTCACAGTGTCCCCGGCGTTTTCGGTCCGAACGGGGAGCGTTTAGTAGCCCGCTCGAGAGGGAGGAGTATGGACGAACGCGTACGCGAACACGCCGCCGTGTTGGTCGACTGGAGCGCTCGCGTCGAGGCCGGCGACAACGTCGTCTGTTCGGTGGGACCCGACGCCCACGAGCTGGCGGTCGCCGTCGCCGAAAAACTCGGGGAACGGGGGGCGAATCTGCTGGCGACGTACAGCGCCGGCGAGATCACGCGGGCCTACCTCCGGGCCCACGACGGTGAGTTCGACGAGAATCCGGCCCACGAATTCGCGCTCCTCGAGAACGCCGACGTCTACCTCTCGCTTGGCGGCGGGCGGAACACGAGTGCAACGGCCGACGTGCCCGGCGAGCAGCGCCGAGCCTACAACGGTGCCAGAAGCGACCTCCGCGAGACGCGGCTGGGAACCCGCTGGGTGTCGACGGTCCACCCGACCCGCTCGCTCGCCCAGCAGGCCAACATGGCCTACGAGGAGTACCAGGAGTTCGCCTACGACGCGATCCTCCGGGACTGGGAGTCGCTGGCCAACGAGATGGCCCAGTTGAAGGAGCTCCTCGATGCCGGCTCGGAGGTGCGGCTGGTCTCGACGGACACCGATCTCACGATGAACATCGAAGGACGGACGGCGGTCAACAGCGCCGCCTCGGTCGCCTACGATTCCCACAACCTCCCGAGCGGTGAGGTCTTCACCGCCCCCTACGCGACCGAGGGGACGGTGACCTTCGACGTGCCGATGACGTTGCGCGGCGAGTCCGTCCGGAACGTCCGCCTCGAGTTCGCCGACGGCGAGGTGGTCGACTACGATGCCGACCAGGGAGGGACGGTCATCGGCGACATCCTCGAGACCGACGCGGGTGCGCGCCGACTCGGCGAACTCGGGATCGGCATGAATCGCGGGATCGATCGGTACACGGACAACATCCTCTTCGACGAGAAGATGGGCGAGACCGTCCACCTGGCGCTTGGCCGGGCTTACGACGCCTGTCTGCCCGATGGCGAAGCCGGCAACGAGTCGGCCGTGCACGTCGATCTGATTACCGACGTCAGCGAGGACTCCCGCCTCGAGATCGACGGCGAGGTCGTCCAGCGCGACGGCACCTTCCGCTTCGAGGCGGAGTGAGCCTCGCGGGCGCTCGCGTCGCGAGTGGGTCCGACGGGGCTGGGTCGTTCGGTCGAACTCGGCAAGGCTGTGTTGCTCGGTAGGAAGTGATTACGATTCCCGGATGGCTTCCAGCGACGGTAAATAATAGCATACTAATACGTACGACGAACGTTACGTCGACTCCCGCCACACCGGTGGCGGCCAGTAACCGGTTGGGATACCGCGTCCCGGAATCCACCCGTCCACAGTCTGCCCCACCCTGCTGGTGTCGACGGAGGCTGTCGGCCGGCGGTTCGTCAGCCCCACCTGACGCAGGTCGCCGCTGCCGACGAGCGATCGTCCGGCACCGTTTTCGTCACGTTCTCGAGTCTCGAGCCCCAACGGACACCTATGCGCGATCGGCTCCGGGCCGGCGTCGCCGTCTTCAACGATGGTCACTACCACGCCGCCCACGACGCCTGGGAGGACCGCTGGCTCGACCTCGAGTCGGGGAGCGACGACGAGCGACTGCTCCACGGCCTGATCCAGTACAGCGGCGCGGTCTTCCACGCCCGCGATCGCAACTGGGAGGGCGCGGTCGGGCTCGCGGAACGTGCCGGCGACTACCTCGCGGACCTGCCGGCCGACTACCGCGAGCTTCGACTCGAGCCCGTCCGCTCGTTTCTGTCTCGGCTCGCGGCCGATCCCGAATGCATCGAGCGCCGGCCCCCGGTGTGGATCGAGCACGAGGGGAGAGCCCCGACGCTGTCGGCGCTTGGCTTCGAGCCGACCGCGATCGCTGCCGTCGTCCTCGCCGAGGAGTTCGGCTACGACGAGGAGCCCGTCGAGCAGGCCCGACGGTACGCACGGCAGGATCTCGAGGCCGGCGAAGACGGGAGCGTCTTCATCACGCTCCTGTTCGATTTCGTTCGCGAGGACGAGAACCGTGGAATCGTCTACCAGCGGCTGACGGATCACGTCGGCAGGCGACGGGCTCGCGAGGCGGACGTCGAAGGGCTGTTCTGATCGCTCGAGATCTCGGCGGAGACTCGAGTCGTGTGGCAGTTTGTGTACTGGGACAACGTGACTGCCGCCACCCGTTCGACTGTTCGAGGAACCGCGGGCTCCGTGCTACCGTTCGACAGGCGCGCCACCGCGCGTGGACGATCGCGTAGTCGTCGGGTTGCGATAGCTTCAGCGACAGGTATATTTTCAAGTTCGACCCGATCGAAGGCCGCGTATGGAAATCGGTACCGTACTCCCGCAACTCGAGATCGGACACGATCCGGAGACGATCGCCGACTACGCACAGCGGGTCGAAGCGTCGGGCTACGAGCACGTCCTGGCGTACGATCACGTCCTCGGCGTGAACCCGGATCGGGAGGGCTGGGACGGCCCCTACGACTACGAGAGTACGTTCCACGAGCCTCTGACGACGTTTTCCTATCTCGCCGGGCGGACGGACGAACTGTCGGTTATGACCGGGATTCTCGTCCTGCCACAGCGCCAGACGGCGCTCGTTGCCAAGCAGGCCGCACAGCTGGATCGCTTCACCGACGGCCGGTTCCGCATGGGAGTCGGCGTCGGCTGGAACGAGCCCGAGTACGTCGCCCTCGGCGAGGACTTCTCGCGGCGAGGGAACCGCATCGAGGAACAAGTCGAGGTGCTCCGCCGACTCTGGACGGACGACCTCGTCGACTTCGACGGCGAGTTCCACGAGATTCCCGACGCCGGCATCCGACCGCTACCGGTCCAGCAGCCGATCCCGCTCTGGATGGGCGGCATGGCCGACCCGGTCAAGCGCCGCGTCGCCCGCATCGCGGACGGCTGGCTGCCGCAGTTCCAGCCCGGCGACGAGGCCGAGGACCACCTCGCGGACCTCTACGAATACGCCGAGGACGCCGGCCGCGACCCCGACGATATCGGCCTCGGCGGCCGAATGTACGCCGTCCCCGGCGAGGAAGACGAATGGATCGAGCGCGCCCAGGCCTGGCGGGACATCGGGGCCGACTCCCTCTCGATCTCCACGATGTACCAGGGACTCGAGGGCGAGGACCACACGGCTCACGTCGAGCGGGTCGCGGCGGTCCTGGCCGAAACCGGGCTGTTGTAACGGGCGGCTGCGATCGGTTCCCGCCCCTACTCGTGACCGGCGACCGGCAGCGGCTCGTAGGGCGCTTCGAGATACTCCATATCGGAGTTCGAGAGATCGATCTCGAGGGCCTCGACGGCGTCCTCGAGGTGTTCGATACTGGTCGTCCCGACGATGGGGGCGTCGACCCACTCCTTGTGCAACAGCCAGGCCAGCGAGATCTGGCCCATCGAGACGCCCTTTTCCGCGGCGAGTTCCT